>NZ_LR217716.1:0-74083 GCF_900698935.1 Candidatus Erwinia haradaeae | reverse complement strand
GATACGTTATTAATTTTAATTTGTTATTCTAGTTTAGACATACATTATATACCAGAAGAACAGAGCTATATACGGTAATTAAATATAAGTTCTCAAAAAAAAGAAATATTTTATAAATAAAATTGGTTTAGTTTTAAAACAAGACTTTTTGGACTCAAAATACTTATTATCTTCTTGTGGTATCTGGAAAATAACTTAAAAAGTCATAATATATATTAATACTATTAGCCTTAATTTAATTTAGAATTTTTCATACATTAATAGTATTATACTATAGCAAAGTATTCTTTTTATCTTATGATTTAATAGGATATTAATGTTATGTTTCATCGTTTTATACAGTAGATAAGTTTTTTTAATGATATCACAAATGAGAGACCTATAACTGAACTCTCTCAGTCTGAGATCTATCACGAAAAAATAAAGAACACTATGAAATAAAAATCAGCGTCCAAAATAGTAGTGAAGAGGGGCTAGATACTAAATCACAAATTAACTATTCGAGGATGCTTGCAAAAACTAAGAAAGAAAATCTATTACAGAAAAAATTTCTGCAAGATAGTTGTATAAGGATTTTAAAAAAGAGAACATGCACTGAATTTTCACTTCAAGATTATATGGATGTTCAATTTACTTCCTGAGATAATGTGTTATTAAAACTAGTGTTTATTGATGATATTCTAGAATAAAAAGAAAAAATAAGAACAGTTAAATATTAATCCATCAATAGTCACAGAATATATAAGAACATAACGTCACTTAAACAAAGCGCCTTTGCTCAGTTAGAAACATTTAATAATTTTAAAACATTGAACGAAGTAATCAAACACGAAGCAAAATATTAATATCACGCATCTTAATTAATCTTTAATATTAGCAATACTTATAATCATACTTAATACTAAAATAAATCCTTATCTAAAAGGATAAATTTATGTTTACATATCCGAGATACTTTATAATTTCAAATTATTTTATTGATCATTTATTAGTATATTTTAAATACCTGTAATAAGATGGATAATGCATTTAACTGCAATCAAAATTATATTTTAAATATCTTGATTAAGAAATTTTTAAAATTATGATATAGCAAAATATCTAACACATTTTTGAATTTTTAAGATATTATAAAAATAATAGTAAAATTTTTATAATAGTGAATATGATAGACAAGACAATGTTATATATTGAATATTGTCAATACATCTATTTTCATTAACCTGTATCTATTTTTATGAACCTGTAATGATTACTTGTTATACAATAAAATTGTTCTATATAATATTATTATGTTTTTTTATTCTATTCATCAAGTTCATGAAGTTTTTATATTGATTAGTTGAGTTAATAACGAAATGTGATGCTACCACAACTAGTGATAACTGATTTATGAATAAAATAAATAACGTTTGATACATAGTTATGTAAATTATTGTATAGTATAAATTATCAAATAAGTTGATATTAACAATCAGAAAAGATGATTATCTGTAATATATGCCTGAGTATATCTACGATTATGTTATATTTTATTATAAATATATGATTAAAAATTATTATACTAAAGGTATATGATATTGATCAATAAATTTAAATAGGTCATTAGTAATCTTACTAGAAACAAAATAGACTTACAATATCAACATTAATCTTTTTTAAGTATCATATTGTCCAGATACATACATACTCTAATTATTTTCTTTATTCTTTACTTTAAAAAAACAAAGCTATTTTGTATATTATATCAATAGATTTTTACATGCATACCAGAGTCCATATATCTAACTCTAGTCATATTTTAATAGATAGATTTCTGCTATAGTATGATAAGTTTTATTATCTGTATTTAGTAAAAACTAAATTTATCATATTAATTATTATACATTAAAATTTTTCTGCACCGTACTGTCCATTGACTTTTCTTGCTACTTTCTTCTGTTAAATAATGTTAAATTATATGTTTATTTATAACGTTTTATATAACATCAACTTTCTTAAATTAATAGTTGCCTTTTTATAATGGGAAATTCAGTTCTATTTTTATATATTGTTTGATAATAGTGTATGCTTAATAAGCATAATAACTCTGTTTTATATTTCTATCCCATTGTATGCAATAGCTTATTCATCGATATATATATACATATATAGTAGTTTCTACTAGAGAATACTACCTAATCGTTTTCTCGTGAAAAACCTGGTTATTGTAGTGCCCGCGATAGTACTCTAACACAAATACTAGAGTAGATTTAGTTTGTTCATTTCGCATTATTGTGAGTTATAGATAATTGTCAATAAGACGTATCTTATAATAGTTCTTTATCTGTTTAAATATCTTATAGTAATGTTGCATGTAGTTCTAAGAGTGCATTTAATTACCTATCTCTAATTGCATTAATATGTGGATAAGTTTCAGAATTAATAATAAAAGAGGGGAGTAGAAAAATTTTTAATGAAAAATAAACTGTATACTTATACTCTAGATCTAGAGATGGCACTATTCCTAATTTAGGGCAATAAAAACCCGTATGATTTATGCGTATGTGTTTTACTAAAAGTTGTTATAAAGTTATCCCGTACCAGGTATAGCACTCGCGAGCTTACACATTGCGTAATATCGCTGTGTAATAATTCTATTTAGCTCGTTATAACCCATAGCCCCTAACTCTTCTTTGCGGTAGATTTTAATGAGGTCTTGCAGAATGCTCCCTCTAGCTTTTCTCTCGTCCATAGCTTCAATCTTTCTAGCGCGACGATGTTGTTTGCTTCGTGCTAATTTTTGAGTACGGCACTCGAAGGCTCTGCGAACATGCTCTGTTTTAGCACGACGACGTGCTTCAGTCAAAGTAATCGGTTCTTCACCTGCCTCTCGTATTTTTTGATTTTCCCAGGATAGCTGTTGCTTTTGTGCAGCTAAATATTTACCGTATTCATAACCAATCAATACAAAGAATAGCTGGGTAACCCATATGATATTCGGAATATAAGAACCGGTTGTATTGTCCCATATTCGATCACAGAGAACCGCCCCGAGAGCTTCAAGGTGCTCATTTATAGCACGACTAGTGCGACTGTAACAGGGCTTCCCTTCCAGGTTGTATGTTGTCAGTCCGCACGCATCAGAAATTTGTGCTAATGACATATAAACTTTACCAGTAACGATATTCACATGCGCTGCTAGACATTCCATAATAGCGTCAATAGCACGCGCACGATGTGCGTTCATTGCTCTTTGATTGCCTAGTAGGGTATGAGTTATAGCATGATAACGAGGCGAGGATCTCCAAATTGGGTGTTTGGATGGCAAATTATCACGCGCGGCTCGACGTATCGCGTGAATAATTCGTGGTGGTTTTACATTTTCTTTTGGCGGACGATAGCACGGATATGGATTTTTGACATAACAATACGTTTTAGATGTCTGAGATCTCGCTTTAGAAAAAATAAAGAAACTTTGGTTATCCACCGCTCCCTGCGCTTATGGCAGAACTGATGGTAGAAGTGTTATCATACACTTGATTGCTAACGTTCATTAGGCCCAGTATCCCTCTTGAATACGTTCTCGAACGTTCGCAAAGCCCTGATAGTGAAGTCTGCCGAGATCACCCTATCTAGGTGCTCTGCGTTTGGGAAAAGAAACATTATCTATCTCTCCTTCTCCCAGCACCTGCTCACTTTAGAGGAGCGTCCTGCGCAGCATAACTTACCCGTATGATCTTCATAAACTAGTCGAAAACCAGGCACATGCACAGCGCCAGACTTTCTATTTTTGGCAGAATCTAGTTTAAAAGCGGATCAGCGAGCTGCTCTATCGCTGTGGTACTAAAATAGATTATTAGTTAATTAAAAAAGAAAATCCTGATTTAATTATCTAAAATTGTTATTTGTTCAACCAATCTAACGGTATTTTGCAACGTTTGTTACAACAAAGTAGGCTTCTATGATTTTCATGGTTATGATATATAACTTTACCCATATAGATTTATACTCTTACGCTTAGTGAGTATTAAATCAGCCCAACCTATCTATCAAAAGAGCCGTGATTATAGTATTTTCATTCTTAAACTTCAAGTACACTATTTATAATGTATACTATATTAGATAGTCAATCATGCTTTGTCTAATTTATATCGTAAAACATTCATCTTGACTTCTGATTTTTCTGATCAGGCAATAACAGCCATTGACTGAGTATATCTATTACAATTGTAATCTGTTTTTTTTGGCATACTATCTTGCTTGCGATAGCTGACTAGCAAGACATATGTAGTGGTATAATTACAGTGATTTTATCGGATGATACTGTAGTATACACTAGAAGATGTTTTGATGTCTATTTTTTGGTTATAAATTGTGAATGCGTCTTGAGATATACTCTCAAGCTTCAAGCAAATCTGTTTCTTAAACCAAAACCATAGAAAATATTGTCTCTCTTAACTCATAGCAATCAAAAAAGAATGCTTTTTCAGCTATCGTCTAACGGGTTAGACCATAACTAACCAGGTTGATATCACCGCAGCAGATGGAGATCATGTAGAAATATTTTTCTACTATAGTCATAAAAATATCTTTAGATTTAATAATCTATATTTATGTTTAAGGTGTCCGTATTTTTACGGTTGTTGATTCTTTTAAAAACCAGTATAATCTGTTGATATCAATTTGGCAATAAAAATATACTTCTATAAATATATTAACCTTTTGAAACTATCGCTATAGTATACAACAATTTTGTGAAAAAACCAAGAGAAATATCAGGGAATGTCTTGATAATAAGTGATAATTGTTCGTGCCTTAACTTACTAAAAAACCCTTCATTCCGTAACTTACTGCACAACTAGGAATAGCATAGACTTAGCGATAATGTTATCCTAAAGATCATGAGCCCCCTTTTTCTCTTGCGAGTTAAAATTACAAAGCGAGAGATTTCATGTAACTGAGAGAGCATATTTTTCTTCATAGTGCTATTTAGAGATTAGATGATTCTATAGGAACGGACGACTATTCGCACAGTCTTATTCTAATCATGGAATTAATATGATTATTTCGGATGAGCACCTGTTGGGTATTAACAGAAATACAGCGACTGCACGTATATTATTTTGAGTAAACATGTATTAAAAAGGTGATATTAGGCTTGAGGATATTGTAATGTAGAGGCTTGATATTATTAGCACAGCGCAACAACTGATTCATGATCATAACTGCTAGCATCGAAGATGCTTCACCAACCTGTAAACTTTCTAGAATATCTAGCTTATATTGCATAGTCAAATCTTAAGCAATATTAAATATTACGATAGATTAGTATGATTAGGTACTCGCTATTACTAGCAAGCTATATCAGAGAGGGTTTTTATTGTTCCTTATTTACAAATTCTTGCTATTCACACCTCAATTGTGATTTAGTCGACATGAAATGATGCAATATTTATATTAATATGATTATGTATAAACTTAGCATAAATATGCTAGGAATCAAGAATCTCTAACTTGAAGATTAAATACAGTCCATTTTTCAATAGAATCAAGAGCGCATGACTAAATACTAATAAAATAAAGAATGCACCAAGAGCCACTTATAGTGGTTATCAGACCTAAGCAGGTCTGCGCGTGGCATAATGCTGCTCTAGATAAGTACGTATTTTATCCTTTCTTGAAGCGCTGATCAGATGTCATGATCTTCGGCCACTCTTAATTTCTTTCACGTCGTAAAGCCTTGCACAGGCGTAGACTTGCATAAATACCATTACGAGTAGCCGTTTTCAAATTCTATAAGAGTCTATCTGCAAGACGCTTATGTGGATGTGCGAGTACCGATATGTAAAATCCAACTAAGCCCTATTCGAGTGGATAGACAAAATATAGATTCTATCCGTAAAAAAGTGAAAAATTAGCATGAGCTTCGGATACGCCTGGACCATATCGGGATCTAGCTATCGTTATGCACCTTAGTCTAGGAATCACCGATTTTGCCAATAATAAATGAGCGACAGGATATTGAACCTCTCGATACATGCCTCAATACTCCCAATAGTAATGCGTAGTGCACTAATGATAAAGGAAAATTGCATGGTATTGGTCCGCTTTATGTTGTCTCGTCGAGCATGAAAAGATTATCGCGTCACTCAGTGGTATTGCTCGTGTGCCAGCACTATTATTCCAGAGATGGAGTTTATCGCTATACGTAAGAAGATTGTACATCATGACAGGAGCGAGAATAGTTTGCGTTAACCAAAATTACTCCCATATTTATTCCGTGAGAAGTATCTGCTATATGTGCGATTATACCTGCAAATATTAATCATCCAGAGTTAGAACCAATGCTTATCTAGCGGAATTTTTAGTCACCACTAATGCTAATATTGAACATTCTGCAGCGAGCTCTTCTATTGAAGAAGCAGTAGAAAAGTTTGTATTGGCTACTAGTGGCATACTGAAATGGATTTCTCTGCAGGTCTCTTTATGTATCCGACTCGTGAATAGATGCTCCGTAACAGTCCAGTCCCTAGTGGCACGGTTCTTTCTATCAAGCACGGGCAAAAGTAAATGGTATTGCAGAACACTCAATCTAGGAGGTTTCGGTGAGACCTGAGTAGAAAAAGATGTAGACTATTTGACTGTTCATGCCAGTATGCTTTTGCGTTATGCTCTGATGATTGCTCTTTGCTTAACAGGTATCATTTCGCAAGGTTGATCCATTACAGCTCAGTGGTGTCTTTCACATCATTAAGAGAGTTTTCTCTATGAGCGTTTTCGAGATACTTTCCAGCTTTGTGCCTTATGTAATATAGCATATCGTTAGGATATGGCTTTACGCCTTGGTTCAACACAGGATGCTAATGATGAAGTGTAATTTGCTGAATGATATATACTAGAAGAATTAACTAAAATTGCTTGAAAGAGAGTGAACAAGTTATGATTGAGGGTCCCGGTTATGTTCCTATGTATTAGGATTGAGAAAAATATAACTGAGTACTTAAAAATTTTCATGAAGCATTTTTTATACATTTGACCCATTAACTATTGATATAACACCAGGCTACGATTATTTTACTTCTGGTATTGGCGCTGTACTCATTTGACTGGTTTAGTTGTAACATACGATGTTATATAACTTCTTCAAAAAAACACCTTGGTTTAAAAAATACAGAAGAGGTGAAGCAGGAGCGAATGTATACAAAATTTCCGCTCATACCGCTGATCTCCCTAAAGGATATCCTGAAGCGCACATACGTGATAAGACTATCTCAAATGCACGCTATCATTTTTATTTGGGAAGATCAATTTAATTTAGTACTAAATCTAGAACTGCGCGTGCTAATCATGATGTGATCATACCTCAGGCATTTAGTAAAATACACACTTCTGTTCTACGTATGGTCCAAAATTTTATTTTATGTAAATTTCTTAATAAATTTACAACTATAGTAACACTACATTCTAAAATTTAAGAATTCAGAATTAACAATTCTTAATACGTTTTAAAAATGATAGAAGAATGTTATGCATTGTGGAAAATTTAATTGTACCTGCCTTTTCATGATCTATCACACATAGATAATGAGCGAGGCTAGAGAGTTAACGAGGCTAAATTAGCTTCTGTAAGAAGAGCGCTTTGTGATAGCATGCATACCGCCTCTTCTTGAGGTAAAGGGGATCCTGCTTGAATCATGCGTAGAAGACATACACGATTAGAATACTTATCGGGAACATTAACTAATATGCTAGAGATAAGCAGATTGTAATTATCCCTTTATTAACATATGACGCATATAATGCCTATGCTCTCGGAACATATAAGATCTGTTGGTATGTTACAGCCCATTCTGATGCATATATCATTTTAGTGAGTGGTATGTTAATGATTAACATTCCATTTAGATAAAGCGCTTTATCTTTAATCTCTTTATCTTTAATCTAAAGTATGTACAAAATAGAGCATTACATCATAGATATAATTTTTTAGAAATAATACAACTATGATTGCATTAACATTTTCTCAGTAAGCTATGAGGCATGAGATGCACCCCGTCAACCATCACTCATCGGAATCCCATAGACCCTATCTTGAGTTATTTATTTCTTGCATAGCACTTATTTTAAGAAGGATTTAAATCTCTACCAAACTAGTCAAATGCGTCAATCAAAAACCAGAGACAACACAGATCACCTCGCTATCTTGTACTCTCATGTGAGCCATATATCATGCTCTTACAGGTTACAGGAAGAGGCTGATTAAATAATGATAAATTTTATATGTGGAGGTTATTTTAGACTATAATGACAATATAATTACCAGACGTGATATTAATACAAATCTGTATTATATGCAGTGACCTCTTCAAGCAATGTTAGTGTAGTGAATTTTTGGTTAAAATTTTATTGACCTTCCATCGAAATAAAATTATTACGCTTGTGCCTTTCTTTTTAGACTTGAATATGTGACTCACGGCTATAGTTCTAGAATTCCTGTGGCAATTTGATTTATATTGTAGGTTACTCTATAGGCATTCAAGGTGGCATTCAAGGTAATATAAGCATATAGAAGAATTTTTCTTTTACGACGTCTACAGCTAAAAAACCCCGTCTCTCTGGCGAGAGATGTTACCATAATAACAAAAATTCGTACTAGCTGGAAGCCTCGCCTTACTATGCAAGGTATACATAATCTGTAGAGAAGTTATAGAAACTCCACTTGCTCTGTTGAGAGTATAAAAGGAAATTTATATAATCAACGTTACCTTTAATGATCTTTTAGTGGAGGCGCCTCCCTCTTTTCATCATAGGTTCTTCCGTTTACTCAGAACTGGTATAAAATGGCTCTAGCTATCATGCTGATGCCTGTGTGCACTATCATGAACAACCACTATCCATAACAATACTGAAAAGGCTATCAGGAGACAAATGATGATATACTTTATACAATAGATGATTTGTAAAAGTTTAAGGATATTTATTTTTATCAAAATCCCTTCTCGTTACAATGATTGCTGGTACTGGTATATTGGTTAATATAGGTTTGATATTGCAAGAATCTTGCTGTATCTGGAATCAAACTAGTCACATTACTTATAAATGTCTATTTCTTTACATATTACACGGATAACTATTATGTCAACCTCGCCATTCTGGACACTTCAGCAGGCCACAGCGTTATTTGATCAACCCTTCTGTGATTTACTGTTTAAAGCTCAGGAAGTACATCGTCAAAATTTTCGATCTAATCAAATTCAAATGAGCACGTTATTGTCAATTAAAACAGGATCTTGTCCGGAAGACTGCAAATATTGTCCACAAAGCGCGCGCTACAGCACAGGAATAGAAAATGAACGACTCATACATCTACAACAAGTTCTTGATGCTGCTCGTGCAGCGAAAAATGCCGGGTCAACGCGTTTTTGTATGGGAGCCGCTTGGAAAAACCCACACGATCGTGATATGCCTCTATTAGAAGAAATGATCAAGGGTGTAAAGATAATGGGGCTAGAAACATGTATGACATTAGGCATGCTAGATGACCAACAGGCCAATCGTTTAGCAGAAGCCGGGCTCGATTTCTATAATCATAATCTAGATACTTCACCAGAGTTCTATAGTAGTGTTGTTACAACGCGAAGCTATCAGAATAGGTTAGACACACTGACTTCAGTGCGTCAAGCAGGTATTAAAATATGTTCTGGTGGCATTGTAGGTCTAGGTGAAAACATCAATGATCGTGCAGGATTACTAGTACAATTAGCAAATTTACCGGAGCCACCAGAAAGCGTACCTATCAATATGTTAGTAAAAGTACCTGGAACACCTTTGTCTAATAATAACGATGTGGACCCTTTTGATTTTATCAGAACAATTGCAGTAGCACGTATTATGATGCCGCAATCTCATGTGCGCCTATCGGCTGGTCGGGAAGGCATGAATGAACAGACCCAAGCTCTATGCTTTATGGCTGGGGCGAACTCCATCTTTTATGGCTGTAAATTATTGACAACATCCAATCCAGAAGAGGACCGAGATCTCTTACTTTTTAAGAAGTTAGGCATGACCATTGAATGTTGCTCTACTGATGCAGGGGATGTAGAGAAGGTAGATCGGCTCACTAAAAACCTATTTTCTATAGACACAGAAAAATACTATAATGCTGCAGGCTAATCTCGTCAATGCCCCTTTTTGATGCCTATAATATATTTTAATGTTATTGATAATAACAAATCGTACTCAAAAATATAAATTTTATATATTTTAACTTTAAAAAACAAATAGGTTTTTGAAAAAGGTCTTATGGATTTTCCAGTAGCTTATTAAAAGATTATATCTTATATTTTATCTCACAGCGATAGATAAAATGATAGATATCATTGTGGTACATGGTATATGGGTACAGAATATATCATTTTTGATTTCTCTCGGATTTCTTCTCTAGTTATAGAATAATCGACAGAATCTATCTATTATTCTGAAATATACTATGATATAGTATTAAGAGCAGAATAAAAAATAATCTAATTATTATCATTTAGGCACTGTACACACTTATGTGTAACAAACATAACTTGAAGTTGCTACTTTTCTTCATAATTATAAGTAATATTTCTAACAAAAAATAATGTATAAGACTTGATTACTAATCTTAATTATGATAATATTATTTTGAATACGTACACTAAACGATTCGCAAAGCCCTGATAGTGAAGTCTGCCAAGATCATCGCCCTATCAGGGTTTTTTGCGTCTAAATACATAGAATATCCTTCTAATATTGTATATTGACATAATGAACATTGAGATATCTGATATTTAAATCATAAACTTGCTATTCATTTTCTAAATGCGAGTCATCCTGTAGAATAAAAGGGAACAAAAAGCACAAAACCGCTTGATTTGATTAAGAACCCTTAGCATGCGTTTGCTGGATACTGCATTGCTATGCAGTTTTTTAGTTTTTGTTAGTTTAATGCGTAGTCTAATTTATACAAGCATCACGGTCTTTTATCAGGATTATGACAGTCATATCTAATCATCAAGCAACATCCAGATCTTCTACCGCACCTTTTGGCAAATTATTGTAGGACTAACATGAGCAATACGTAGCGCTATTCTATCTATGCATGTAAACAACATTCTTCATATATTTTCTGTTAGCAATCACTAAGAAATACCATTTGTCTAGGTTTTTTAAACCTACTAAATATTAAGATATATATTGTGCAATTAAAAAAGAGTCATTGTTAATAACAATAGGTGTCTAAAATAGCTTCTTTGCAATTAGTATAAACCTGTCCACAGTAGTTGAATTAGATTCAATGCAGTTTTTAGTATAGTTGGACACCATTTTATGGTCCTCTTAGTATGTATCGCCTCCAATAAAAATGTGTCGGTCTTGAGGAACACGCAAGGTATTTAATGATTATTCTACAGAGAATACAAAAGCACCAAGTATACTCAGGTAGTAAAAATAGCATAGCTGCTGTGGAAGTCTCGCTCTAACAAAAAAATAGCAGCCTCATGCAATAATTTAGGAAGATAATTTTTGTACATTGATAGTTTTTCTATACACTCTAATTTATGCATAGGTCGATTTTTGTATTTTATGCTTTTGTTTTTCTATAGTAGTTTGCCGGAAAACAATCCAGTATATTTAAAAAATATTGGTTTCAATTTAACTACTTTTTATCTGCATTCCTCATTTTTAATGTACTTTTTTATCTAAAAATGGGAAAGATCATATCAAGTTGATATTGAGATAGAGTGTGACTACTACTAGTGAGCACATAATCGTACTTATATTATTGTTAGTGATCTTTTATGCTAAATTAAACTAATAAGTCATGAGGGTCAAGAGAGATTGTGAGTTTTTTCTCAATAATGTGTAGTTATATATATCTCTCGAGGTGTAATATTCGTAAACATCTAAATATAAACACATCGCCATTTATATCAACTGATAACTATTATGATATAACTTACACAGATCCTCATGATATGTCTCAATAATGTGATTATTATATTCATCAGAACTGGCAAGGATGAAGTTTGTGACATTCTTACAATAGAAATATGTTTTCTGAATTAGTTGAAAATATAAATAGATTCCACAATAATCTTGTTTGATATAAATTACGTTTTTTAAATTAATTAATGTTCGCTACTAATCTCTACAATATTTTGTTATAAATAACACTATGGATTATTTTAATAATTATTTTAAATTTTTATAAGATATTATTAAATACGTTTTCATAGTAGTATTTCCATCACTGGATAAGTAGAGTGCACTAATGTTATATTTTATTATAAACTCATAAGTTCAGACAATACTAATGCTATATTTAATATATTAACCCCTGCTTCAGGGGTGTCACCGACACATGTGAACAACATATATCATAAGTTGATAGGTTTAGGTATTATGCTTTTTATCACTATATTTCTATATATTAAAAAGATCGATCCATGTTAGAAAGGTCATACGATATCAACAATGATATGTAAATTTTACACATTACATAAGTTAGTTATCGTGAATAAGAAAATTAAAAAAGAATTCGAATTAGACAAGATTAAGTTGATCAAAAACATTGTTAATATCTGATGGCATGGCAGATATATCAAAACATCATTTTTAACTTATTTTACTATACGTGATTATACATTAGTCTATATCTTGGATAATATAGTAGTGGCGCTTAAATAAAAACGATGTTTCTCGACTAGCACCATCATGCTGAACTTTTTTTTATCTCGCCTCATTCTATAAGATATGGATGGTACATGCTAAAATAGAACTATTAAGAAAAATAAAAATATAAATCCTCTCTTTTTTAGAAATATGCCAGAACTTATTATTGTTATTTTGATATTTTTATCAGAATAAAGAGTATTCTATTATCTGATAAAATAATTTTATTAATTTTACTAGATCTTTCTTTGATGTGTTCAGACTAGATAAATTATAGGCACGATTCATAAATTTCTTATAGCTAAGTTTATTTAAAAACAAATAAATAATAACCATAAGGTTCGAGTCCAGAACTGAAAAAGTGATACGATAGGTTATAGACAGGAATAGAAATATTGGTAATATGAGTATAAATATATATACATAGATATACTAGATCACATACTTGTAATAGTATTTTACATATATTTATACTTGCTATAACTATTTTCAATCTGCTAACAGAGCATATTTTTTAGAATGTAAACCCTATACAAGATATTATAGAGATATTATTTTTTTTAATTCTAAACAGACTAAGACATAGTATAATTAATCTAGAGATCTCATCTTAGAAGAACTTTTACAGTTCTTCTAAGCATAATGATACCACTTCATTACTGTCATCCTAATATTAAGATAATGAAATGTATATAAATACAATCTCTGTTTAAGAGGAATAAAATGAATTATCTATAGATACGTAAAAATAAGATCCTTCTTTTAAACATTAAAGAAATTTATATAAGTGAGGTCAATCCACAACGCTATAGAGAGGGATTTAAAAACGCTGAAAATTGAGGTGATACCCAACTAGTAAATTTATCTCCTTTTTGAGAAATCAAGTATACTGCTTTTTTGTATTTGTGGGCTAATACTTGCGCTCGTTCCATGTCTAGTATCAACAAGCCACTATCCCAACAATCTGCCTCTAAAGCAGTATTAGCAATAACAGAAACTGATACGAGATGATTCTGAATGGGTCGCCCAGTAACTGGGTCAATTAAATGTGTGAATCGTTTTCCGCCTAATTCATAATAATTTCTATACGTTCCAGCGGTACTAATGCTGTATCCATTTAAAAGAACAACGTCCTGGACAGCATTTGCTAGATCTGTTGGTTTTTGTATCGCAACTTTCCAAGATTTTCCTTGAGGATTACGACCATGAGTACGTACCGCGCCACCGACTGAAACAAGATAGTTATAAATACCCTCTTTTTCTATATAATCTACTAAATGGTCAACTACAAATCCTTCTCCTATACTAGAAAGATCCACGGATATCTCTGGTAAATTCTTGTATAAATATGACTGGTTAGCAAGATTAATTACCTGTAGATGGTCCAGGCCTGTGAAAGAGAGAGCTGTATCAATCTGATACTGTGTAGGAATGCTGCTTGGCGCGCTAACGGGTCCAAAGCCCCATAAATTAACAAGAGGTGTAATAGTAATATCCATGGCACCATGCATTTGAGCACCTATACGTAATGCCTGTGTGATCATATCAGCGATGTCTATACTTACCGGTTGTGGTTTGTTTCCACGATATTTATTAAATTTTGCGATTATTGAATCACTCTTCCATGTGGATAACTGTTGCTCATCGTAATCAAGAATCTTTTGTATCGTATATTGGAGAATATTTTTTTTGAATTGGTTGATTCCAGGTAAAGTAACCCGCCAAATTGTTCCCATGGTGTGCCCTGTTAACGTTATTTTTTTATCGTCTAAAACTTGATTCTCTAAAATATGTTGACAGTTGTTCACCAATATTGGAACAGATATTAGAATACAACCTAGTAGCAATCGCCATATCTTATAATAAATAATGACTTTCATGATTTGTCTAATCATTTTAATCACTGTATTAATAGTTAACCTTAAATGCTATAAAAATCACTATTTGAACAATATTAAAAATCACTAAAAACAATAAAATCAGATCAAACAATGATTGAGCAGAATACTGATAGAGAGTATTTATTAATGCTCTATGATTGCTCTAGAAAAATATGCTGGGCTTAGACCTATGTTATCTCTTGATAGTCAATTAGAGAAAATTTCTACATTATGATCCATTTTTGAGATTAGATGCTAAGTGTTTTTGATTACGTCATCGTATTATTAAATAATGTATGAGATGGCCATCTCTTATGTATGAGAGATACTTGAGTTAAAAACTATTCAATAAATCACCACTCTAATATGTATTTTACTTTCATTATTAATCCTTACTGAATAAGTCAATAAAAACTTTCAATTAGTATTAGGGGCATATTATATACTTTTTAGTTACATATCTCTACGGTCTTGAAGCAGTGGAGATTGAGAATCTAAATTTTTTACTAGTATCAGAATATAAAGGTTTATATATCTTTCTTGATCTTTCATTCCACTTCTTTAAGTACAATGAAATTGTCATAATAAGCAAGATGCATATTTGTGTGTTTTTGTGTTTTTATCTAGAATTACTTGTTTGACACTATGTCTTTGTTAAGAAAGCAATGTGGTATATTGATCATATTTTATATTATTATTAAGAATAATATCTTAATGCATGGGTCAATAAGATATCTAATAAGATATCATAATATAGCAATTTCATTAAGAGTCATGGAATCATCATTTTGTACTTTAATTTGAAAATGCAAAAAACGTAAAACATTGATGAATCAATACATCTGCATGAATCGATCATATTTAAACTCTAAAGGACTTGTTAAAGAGTGATCTATATGACCACGTGCGAGTACATATTTTCAAGAGTACAAGTTCAGTATACATAAAAATTATCACCAGGGATGCTGCTATGATTCATCAGGATATTACTATCCCTACAAACACCAATGTGTGCTATAGTTGTTCTATGAATGCATTGTATAACCTAATACTACATTGATAGCAAGCGAATGCTCTATAGAACATATAGAAGACATTCTGTACATCCGAGCTTTTTAAAAAAATAGCATAGCTAATGTTTCACGACTCATCGAGATCATGTAGGTTAAAAAATAAGACTTATGGTATATATGTTAAGATATATACTGAGAATATCATCTACATCAATCTATGTTCTGGAAACCAGCACAGGGTTGTATTGATTAATCATTAATAATCATTATTATTGATATAATTTTAACAAAAACTATTACGAATTTGTAATGCTACTAATATGCATCTGCGCCTAGACGAGCCCTTGAAAACGTACAAAGAATACCTATATTAAAGCTGTATGTCTAATTGAATGTTTTACTTTACATAAATTATAGGATAATACTATGGCTTATCGTTCTTTTTCTATCATACCGGCATGGAGTAATCATCTTATCGCTGATCGTTTTGCACAAATTGATAATCTTTTTAGTCGCATGACAGGCGAAGCACCTGTTAGTGATGCGCCAATGTATAATCTATTCCAGAAAGACCGAGAACATTATGAGATGACGGTTAGCGTCCCAGGTTATACTGAAGATGAACTAGATATTTCTGTGCTCAATAACCAGTTAACCATTAGAGGAAATTTAAAAACGGAAAAAACAGCACACGCTGCAGAAAAAGATGCTGTAACATGGTTACATCAGGGGTTTAAAAAAAGAGAGTTTTCTCTTAGTTTTAACCTAGAAAATAGGATTAGCATACAGCATGCTATGTTAGCTAATGGGTTATTAAAACTAGAATTCACCTACGATATTCCAGAAAAAGAAAAACCACAGAAGGTTTCAATCTCTTCGGACACAAAAGCACAGAACATTTTAGAGCATAATGTAAAATGATAATATTGATTAAATACAGCACCATTTTTTGGTGCTGTATTTAATTATTTAGAAAATTATGCAATCTCATTGAGATTAAAATAAAGAAACTAACGCAATTCATTTAATATATCATAAAATATTCCTATCAATATTAACGCAGATAATTTTATGGATATGCATGTTGTAACTGTTATAGATTCGTAAAATTAATCTTTAATAACAATTAGATCAAATCTTACAGAGCAGGAGAAACTCTACAATCATCATAATATACAAGAAGTGAAGTGAGTTATGTTAAAGACGATTTCTAATCTATAATACCATAGCACATTATGCTCAGATTAAGTTATTTACTTGGTTACGTGTTATACAACACTGATATCAATATATTGATCAACTATTATGATTAAATGAATTGTGTAAAATACATCTCTTCTTAGTCATACTGAAGCTTAAGTCTTATTTTCTCATTCTAGGATTCCAACTTAGCCTCGCAGATTTAAAAATACGATTTATTCTGTATTTACTATAATCACCAGTCGGTTCTCTACTATTATTTTTATAAAATGTTAAAGTGGTGTGTGAGCACTAAACATAACACTATAAGTTTTGTTCTGTGAAAGCATAATCGTATATTTTATTTAATTTTATCTGGACTCTCAATGATTAGATAAAATCAGCTGCTGCAGTATACTGAATGGCTCTTGGAGTGCTTCTCAGCTTCTAAACGTACATTGACATATCTATTTGGTGCCGTTAAGTAAAACTCATGCAAGAAATTTACTAGTAAACGAATACGCAGCGATATCAATATGACTTTCTTGCTTCCGAAAATTGCTAATCAAACAATCTACTTGGCCCCTTCTGCATGGCGCAAATCTGCTTAATTCTCTTCTCTATACTAGTACGGATGAGTAGCGGCAATAGAGAGATTACTATCAAAATATAAAACATAGTAAAACTATGGAAAAGTTTAGTTTTATTCGTATTAATTTTAAATTGATGTTTAAAGGTATTAAACTTAAGTAAGAAGTGAGGTGATTTTTTCAGCAGTTATTATTTTCTGTATCACTTCATCATTCATGATTTTCATCATGTTTTAATGTGATACGTTTTCGTTAATTCTGGTATTGATATATATAAAGGTTATAACTGTTATAAATTAATGAGTAATTTTTAAACTTGAAGTAGTCATATATGCCATAATAACTTTTACTGAACATAAACTTTTGCTATACATATTTATAATACCTTCCGTCTAATTAAAGATAAACAGAATATTAATGTTGGTATTTAAGAATTTATTACATTAAACATCAATCACTTTTTTCTTAAAATAACGCGATAGAGTTTATTAACACTCTTTAATATATTTTTAAATGAATTGTACCTCTCTAAGAATAATATCGACGCAAAATATTTTAAAATTTAGTCATAATCACCTCAGAGCTGAGAGAATGCAATAATTATAGAATAAAATATAACATAAATATATCAAAAATAAAAATATTCGGTTCAATAGATTATCGAATGTCAGTTAACATATGTTATATCGATATTGAAAAACAATCGATATACAATGAGCCATAAAGATTACATCATATTTTATATGAGCGCATGCTTTCAGATAGAAAGCTGTTGTTAGCTACAACTAGAAAATAATTCTGCAGACTTCACACTATTAAATATAAATTTATACAATTAAACACTTATATATATTTTAATAAGATATCAGAGAGAAATATGGATATTTTAATTATTATTAAAACTTAATATTAATATTTTAAAAAAGAAAGCACAATGATCTCTAATACTATAATATTTTTATATGTTTACACTATTAGTGCTAATTACTACTACACTAACTGATAAATATGAATTCTAATAAACGCTATATTAATTTTTTATTAGTGTTAGTATCCATCTTACGTATTTCACTAAGAAATATATAATAATACATTTAAATTGTAGAAGTTAATTCTACATTTTTAGAATATCAATGTTTTTAATATCAACACTACATCAATCATTATTGATCACTCAATTTTATTTTTAAGTGAATCTTAAATTGGATGCATGTAGTATATTACTGATTTTAAATACTCATTAAATTATCATGTATACAAACAAATGTATAAATAAAAACATAATAATTTCATAAAAATACTTTATGTAACAGTATAATTATTATGTATGAAACACGCATACATATTATTTTTATTTATAGTTTTTATATATCAATGATATTGATCATATAATGTTAACATATAATGTTAAATTGTAAGCGCTAACATTATTTAATCTTTACATATAATTTTATCCTGAAATAATAAATATATTGTTATAGTAACTAATAGTGTTCTTTGTTATTTAATATTTCTTCGATTCTAAAAAATAAATACATGAATCCATAAATGACATAGCATTATTAATATGCTATTATAGCATAATTATTTCTTTCTTCATGTTTATATATCGTTTTAATATCAAGCTATTTTTATATAGTGATTCACATTATCATCAATAATCAGAATAAAATTCTATTTTCTCAAGATGCCACAATATCTTCAATGAAGAGTTAAAGATTTTTTATTATGATTGCATAACAACATACAAAATATCGTTTTTGTCAACAGTTCCTTTTTATATAACAAACCTGATTTTATATTTTCATATCAAAAATATATTTTTATAAAATTTTTTGCTATAGGAGCAAAAATGAAATTTAAGCATAAATCTGCATCAGTCCCGCATCAATGTTTTGATATCCTATAGTCTATTCCTTTTTTTAGTTAAAAAGGATGCCATATTATGGAATAACTACCATTGAGCGGTGTTTAAAGGTACATTAAAAGAACAAATAGCCTCAGATATCAAATCTGTTCTGTGCTTAGGTATAAATTATAAAGCTAGAATATTTATTAATGACTATTGACAATTAGCTATTCGTTATAAAGATTATGGTGTCCTCTAGGGCAGAGGATATGCATAAAGCTAATCCCGATCTTATCTGACCTGTTGGTTTTTGCGTCTAGGGGTCATCTTCTCATCACATTGAATAACAATTATTGTGTGCGTTAAATTGGAATTCTTCTAATATTTCTGTATAATACATATGTTGTACTGCGATTGCGATTAAGATTAAAAATTAAGAAGATGACTTCTTAGCTGCAGGGATGGAAGAAATTAAAGCTATATAGCAAGCAGGTTAACCAATATACCTACGATGGCAATCGGTGGTATGACTCCTAGTCAAGTCGATAAAGTATGAGTCTGTTTTTAAGGAGGGAATATATAGTGGTAAGCACTCTTACCTTTGTAAAAGATTTGTGTCGCGTTACTTTACTTTTTACAAAAAATATAGAAGTTTTTTCGTAAAAATATTAGATCAACTTTATAAAAGGTTATTTTAATAAATAATGTATTGCACAATACATTAACAATTTTAACATAAGATTCTTGTTTAATATTTATAACCATACCACACAGTTCTTCTATTTATAAATTTTAATTTATGAGTTATCCATGTTTTATAACCCTATTATTATAGATTATTTTTATATGTTTTAGATATCTAATAAAGTATTATGGATAATATGATTTAATTAATGATTAATATGTATATATGACATACTGTAATTTAATAAATATTAAATGTAAATATTTTTATAATAATGCAAATATGTTACGGATTGTTACATATATATCCTAATTTTAAAGTAATAGTGAAGCACCAATATAACATTGATCATTAAAATATTTAATATAAATAAGACTAAGATTATATCTCTTTCATATTAACTAGTTATCTTAATTCGTATTTACACTATTTTTTAATTTTAATTCAACGTGTATTTTTCAATTAATGATGTGAATGCACTGAACCGATCAAGTATTTTACTACATTATACTGTTTTGATGTAAAAAAAAAGAAGATGTCGAAATTTGTATTTTTAGTATGTTAGTCTTTTGACTTATACATCAAAGATTGTATCTCATATCATATTTTTTGTGAATAGATGTTAAAGATACACTCTATATTTAACATAGAGCGTTATCTACGCACGCGCTTCTTGCAATAATTATCTCTTTGTCCATATAAAATATATAGTAATGTTAAATTAAGTTTGAATAGGATTCTAGATTCCCTATTTCTAATTAAATTAATATTTAGATAAGTTTAACAATGGATTGATTCAACAGAAAAGTAGAAAAATTTTCACGGAAAATAATCTGAATATCCCTATTTTAGATGTGGCAATTGTAATTGCTTAATTTAGGATAAGTGTAAAAATTACACAACGCGTACCTATAGATTTTTTAAAGGCCTGTATTAAGCGACCCTCTTCCGACTAAAACACTTACGTGCTTACGCACTATGTAGTATTGTTTTTAATAATTTTTTTAACTCAGCACACTCCATAGTTCCCCCACTCTTCTTTGCGGCAGGGCTGAACTATATCTTATAAGATGTTCCCTTGATTTGTATCTCTCATTCAGACCTGCTACCTTTCTAGCGTAGCAGTGTTGTTTGCTCCGTGCTGATTGTTAAGTATGATGTTAGCAAGCTCTGCGACTATGCTCTATTTTGACACGACAACGTGCTGCAATTAAAGTAATTTTTCTATGGTTTCCTCTTGTAGTTTCTAACTTTCCCAGGATCACCACTGCTTTTTTATAGATAAATATTACTATACTTATATTTCTTTAGATGCTTGAGCATTGTATCAGGTGCACCTATTCACTTCATTGATACCTCAGTGATCGTGATGTGTTTTTGATTGTAATTTTGCTAGTTTATATATATTGCGATAGAAACTATCATATATTATATATCTGCTGTTCGTATTGGACTCAATGGTCAATCGTCACTCTTAGTTCTCTATCATGAAGTAAGCATGCGCTTTCTCATTGATCATACTGTTGACACATATCATTTACTGAGCATCTTTTGCTCCAATAATCTTTTTGGTCATACTTACACGATAATTTATCAGTTAGAGGCACCATATGGTGTAATCATAGCAATAGAGCTAGACAACCCATAGGATGCACTCACTATTTTTAATCTGTATATTTGAGCACTGCACCGTGAGCCAGCCTTAAAAGATACCCAAAAATTTCAAATAATTTCGTCCTTTACATAACAAAAAATACGACTTTTTTGACTCTAGGATTCAAAAAAACTTTTTGAATATTAATCTAAAGCATTAAATTGTCATAACACTCCATCGATCTCACTAAAAAAGATCACGAAACAATAATTTTTTTACTATCTTTCTAAGAAAATAGATATTTTGTTTAGCAATCAGGAAAATATTTTCCATAGTAATATTTGTGATTCTTCTTTATCAAGGTGATTTATTTTTTCTTAATTTTAAAATAAAAATATATATTTTATGCTGGATTCACTTTTTGCATTTTTATTATCTTTAAACTATGAAACAGATTTATGAAAAAGAATAAATAGAAATATAACAGAATTATTTTACTATAATTAATGAGAATTATTCACACCTTTTCTTTTTATAAAAGCATGCTTAATCATTGCGCATCGCTTTGTGTATATTTAGTGCAAGCACTATCTAAAGATACAGCTTCTGAGGTTTTTCTAGCAAAATTGCAAAAAAATTAATTGCATGATAGAGAAGTTTACTTTTACCATGATATTTATGCGCCATCTAGTTGTTTTTGTACTGACCATCACATAGATGGCATGACTCCTATGATGGTATAGGTATTTGCTTTTTCTATAATGGCCCTTCTTAATTACACCCTCTATCGATAAAGAAAGTCCACAAACTGAAAATTCCCAGGAAGGCTGGCTAATATTTAATAGAAAAACTCAATAAATACTCACTACTGTAATAGATACACGCCATTATCTTATTCATAACTGAGATATATTAGACCATATTTCCCATCTTCTTGCATAAATTCTGATTATTTTAATGTAAATAGTTCTTTCATTAGCCGTAGATTATGCGAGATGCTTATGGGTCTCCTTCATATATAAATTAAAAACATAACACATTCTAGAACATAGACATTGGTTCAATTAAGACAAAAACATTAGTTCATCACTGAACGACTAAGCCATACATTAGAGAATCACTCATATGGTGGTTAATAGACTTGAGGTGGCTATTATATATAACTACATTCACTTTGAATAAAAAATACTGGATGTTTATTCAGCACCAATCCTATTATGATCTTTACTCGGTTCTACTCTGCACCGTAAAAACAACACATAGTTATAAACACTTATAAATATATTAACCAGTAGCACATTGCAACACTCTAGGGGGGTCCTTCTGGAAGATATCTATATATGTGCGGACATACATGCGTGACATACAACTCATCCTTACTTTAAGTAGTTGAAAACCAAAATATTCCATCTATGAAGAAAAGAAACATTAGTGTAGTCTTACAGCATATCTAGCTAGTATACAAAGCAATATATAGTTATTAATCTCAGCAAGTAGATGCATCGACTTAGCGAATAATCCATGGATAACTGATAGGATGCTCAATACCGTGATATATTTCGCAATTCTATTCATAGTAATGAATAGTGCCTTTATTAATATATAAAGAAGAAGATAAACTTTGTAACGCAATATCGACTTTTAAAACGTAATAAGCTTATCGTATGCATTAGTCATGTTATATGTACTAAAATGATTACTCTCACATTCATCTAATAAGAAGTGTCTTCCAGACATGTAATTATACTTTCTGATATTAATCATTCAAAATGAGAACCAGTAATTATACAATGCTATGTTGTAGAAAAGATCAATGCTCATATGGCATATTCTGTACTGACTTCCTCTATGGCAGCACAAGGGAAAAGTTAGCATGCGCACTAAAGAGGAAGCAGATACTGTGATAGATTTTCTTACCAAGTATGATAGTCATCAGACTTATGCATTTATTAATACATAACAGCTACATCCCTATCGGCGCGACTCCTATCTATCACATACTAGAAAACATCATATAGTGTAGTAGAACAACTAAAGTTAGAGGTTGTTTGTATCCTCTTATTAGAAATACGCACAACAATATGTAGACTCTCCAATACCGATAGTTAGTCTTTTGGCTTATATTCTGATAATTAGTTAGCGCTTAACCAAAACATCGCTTTATGAAGTGGTCTCTCAGCACCAGGCGATGTTTGATACATCATAAAAGCAAATTGCTCTAATGAGTGTTTTTAAAATATTTTCAAGCTTGGCGCCTTAATATGCTATGTAGGATGATTATTAGCATACAGCCATCATCCTGATTTAGTATAAGACGCTAATGATGAAGCATCATACACTGAATTACACACCGCATGACCCTTAACTAAAAATAACTGTGGAGCGCAAGATGTCATGGAGATCTTGAGTATGTCCCTGCATATAATTTAGAGAACTATAATTACGTAGTTGAAAATTGTCATGCAGCACCTTCATTATACTTGAAGACCCTTAACTATTTATCTTGCATCAGATTGCGATCGTTTTCTATTTTGTGTTAGTACCGTACTAATCAGTTGGTTCAGTTATACTATGTGATACTATATAACTTTGCGAACATGTTTGAGCTTCGAGAACATGCCCTAGTCTATTGAATTAAAATACCTTAAGAAGGAGTTGATGAGATGGATAAGACCTCCACTAGCGCTACTACTCTAGCTACAAAACATCTTTGAGTACACACCTCTCGTCATCCATGTTTCAAACAGGCTGTTTGATTTTATATCCGCTTAGAGGATCCATTTAGGTGCAGTGCTAGAGGGTTACCTCGCGTAGTGATCAAAGTGTGACACTATCGCAAGAATTTTGGTAAAATATATATTACTATTCTAATAGGCATAGGCCAGAATTTCATTCTGTAAGAAAATTCTCAATAAATCTCTAACTATTAGAGAGCGCTCAATCTTAGGAGTCAAATAATTGTGAAACTGCTATAAAGATGGTAAAGTTCTGTGCATAGCAGAAACATGTAATCGTATGTACCTCTAGTGATATTTTATAATAGATAGCACTTATATATAATAGTTTATAGAAAGAGGACCTGATAAGAATGGCTAAATACTTGTCAGAGCCTCTGAGGACTGCATTCCTTAATTTATTGTAATTGTCAATAATTAATATGTGGTAAACAGTATCTGTTAGGGTGACAGGCTATGTGATGTACTAATTTATTATTAAAATATAGGTATAAGTTTTTCCGGGTAATAATATATTGTACACTGCATTAACACTTGTCCACTAATGAATTAATTTCTAGGTCTATCTATATAATGATAGCAAAAACTCAATAGCGATGCTGACTAGGAATTCTGCCTACCCTACCGTGAGTTGTGTCTTTCTTGCACCGTCTAGGCGATACCATCTGATCCGCCAAGGCTAAAAAACTCTAACAACTATCGTAAAAACGGTTTCATTCTAATAACAGCCACTTTTGGAACATATCTTACTCTAAATTACGTAAAAGAGACGACCGCTATCACGCATCACCTAGTTACTTATTCAGTAATCGTCACTCTGCTAGGAGCGCCAATGAGAAGTTAATTACATTACCAACACTTACTAAGAAAAAGTAATTTACATCTCTACAAAAAAGAACACCTCTACTTTTGACAAAAATTGGAGAAACTATGCTGAATGATCAGGATTTTTTACGTTATAGCCGCCAGCTTCTATTAAATGAAATAGGTGCTAGAGGTCAACAGAATCTACAATCTGCTACAGTATTATTATGTGGTCTAGGAGGCTTAGGTTCACCAGCCGCGCTCTATCTAGCAGCAGCTGGAGTAGGCACGCTGATTCTAGCAGATGATGATCGCTTGCATATTACGAATCTGCAGCGTCAAATCCTCTACCAAACTAATGAAATCGGCCAACTGAAAGCAGAGATAGCAAAATGTCACTTGTCTACACTAAATCCCCATGTACGCTATATCTCGTTATCTTATAGACTAGAGGGGGGTTGCCTAGATGAACAAGTTTGCGATGCGGACGTCGTTTTAGATTGCAGTGACAATATGGTTACTAGACACAGCATTAATGCGGCCTGTATTCGATATAGCAAACCCCTAATCAGCGCTAGTGCAGTGGGTTTTTGTGGTCAAATATTTCTTATTGAACCCCCTTGGAAACACGGTTGTTACGCGTGTCTTTTTCCTTTTACTAATGAGGTTCAGCGTAATTGTCGTAATTCTGGAATATTAGGGCCATTAGTAGGAGTAATGGGTAGCCTACAGGCACTGGAGGCTATTAAAACTATATGTAAAATATCGACATCTTCTACTGGGAAACTGCGTCTATTTGATGGAATATCACTACAGTGGCAAACACTAACACTTAGCCGAAATCAGCACTGTACGATATGCGCTAAATATGTAGAGCACAAAAAATGTTCTTCCCTTCCCGATATCACCAAAGGTGACTTATATGATTAAAATTACTTTTAATGATCTTCAAGTAGAGATTCCTCATTCACTTACTATAGATTCTTTTCTTTCTCAACAATGTTACGACGTTGTTTTAGGTACCGCGCTTGCACTTAATCATACTATTATTCCACGACAAAACTGGAAAGACTATCAGGTGAAGGATGGTGATAATATTCTTTTATTTCAAGCTATCGCTGGAGGTTAAATAATGTTTACTATTGCTAACACCCAGTTTCGGTCACGATTGTTTACTGGTACTGGTAAATTTGCTAGCACAGACTTAATGTTACAAGCTCTTGCTGTCTCCGGAAGCGAATTAGTCACATTAGCGATGCGCCGAGTTGATCTTCATGACGATAGTGATGACGCATTATTAGTCGGACTCCGTAGAGCTGGAGTCCGACTACTTCCGAATACCTCCGGTGTTAAAACTGCTGAAGAAGCTCTATTTGCAGCAAAAATTGCACGAGAGGCATTACAGACAAATTGGATAAAACTTGAAATTCACCCAGATATGCAGTATTTATTGCCTGACTCAATAGAGACACTAAAAGCCGCGGAACAACTTGTAAAAGAGGGGTTTATAGTCTTACCTTATTGTAGTGCCGACCCTGTTTTATGCCAGCGTCTAACAGAAGTAGGTTGTGCAGCAGTAATGCCTTTAGGATCTCCCATAGGCTCAAAGCAGGGGCTTAAAACCCGTGATTTCTTAAACATCATTATTGAACAAGCACAAGTCCCAGTGATAATCGATGCTGGTATTGGTGCACCAAGTCAGGCATTAGAAGCCTTAGAAATAGGAGCAGATGCTGTTCTTGTGAATACTGCCATTGCTGTTGCACGAGATCCCATTGCAATGGCAAACGCTTTTCGGATAGCGCTAGAGGCAGGTGAGATAGCTAGACAGGCAGGACTAAAATCGCCTTCCCTACAAGCAACCCCTACTAGTCCGCTGACGAATTTTTTATCTTCTCAATCGATATCTGAGGAGGTCCAATGAAGACTTTTGCTGATCAGTGGGAACAAATACACTGGGATAGTATTAGCGTATCGATCTCTAATAAAACTAAACAGGATGTTGAAAAAGCGCTAATAATGGAAAAAACCGGCCTGCAGGAGATGATGGCTCTGCTATCGCCAGTAGGCGGGCAATATTTAGAGTGTTTGGCACAAAAAGCTCAAGTGCTTACTCGTCAACGTTTTGGTAATACTATTAATTTTTATTTACCACTATATCTCTCTAATTTTTGCTCTAATGACTGCACATATTGTGGTTTCTCAATGAGTAATCGTATACGTAGAAAAATCCTTGAGCAGAGAGAAATTATTCAAGAATGTGAGGCAATTAGAGCTAAAGGTATTCGCCATCTATTACTGGTAACCGGCGAACACCAAACTAAAGTTGGTATGGAGTATTTCCGGCGCTATGTGCCATTAGTGCGCACATATTGTAGCTCTTTGATGATGGAAGTACAGCCAATGTTGCAAAAAGAATACGCTGAATTAAAAGAGCATGGTCTGGACGGTGTGTTAATATATCAGGAGACGTATCATGCTCGAAGCTATAGCCGCCATCACCTTGCTGGTCAAAAACAAAACTTTTTATGGCGATTAGAAACCCCTGATCGGCTTGCTCGTTCTGGGATAGATAAAATTGGATTAGGTATACTACTCGGATTGTCAGATAATTGGCGTACAGATTGCTATATACTTGCTCAGCATTTACTTTATTTGCGTCAAAATTTTTGGAAAAGTCGTTATGCATTATCTTTTCCCCGCTTACGTCCGTGTGTAGGTGGTGGAGTAACACCTTCATCTATAATAGATGAAGCACAGCTTCTGCAAGTTATGTGTGCTTTCCGACTCTTAGCCCCAGAGGTAGAAATTTCCTTATCAACTCGAGAATCACCGTATTTTCGTGACCACGTAGTACCTATTGTCGTTAATAGTATTAGTGCAGGCTCCAAAACTCAACCAGGAGGTTATTCTCATGAATCAATAGAATTAGAGCAATTCATGCCATATGATAACCGTTCTTCACAAGAGGTGGCTCAAGTGCTGCAACTAGCAGGATTACAGCCTGTGTGGAAAGATTGGGATGCATATCTTGGACGTTCTTTATAAGATAAGTGGAAACAGTGATATTAAAAATGATGTGCTTTGAAAGAAACTTTAGTCATCTATTTTACTTTTATTTTTTAACTGCAAATTATATAAGTTTATGGAATGATAGAAAATCTAATTACACCGTTCATCACTGTACATATGATTGCAAATATATCATAGACAGATTACATGTAAAAATTTAATTGCTTAGACAAGTGCCATTTGTAAACAGAACGGTCAAACAGGAACAAGAAGTTTAGTTTAAAAAGCATAGGTATAACGAGATTATGCATGGTATATGGTTACAAAACCAATTAAATGAGTTCACTATTAACACTTAAATGTAAGTGAATTATTAAATCTTAATAGTATACTGCAGATACGCTCTATCAATACATGGTATGCATCATACGTTAGAAGAGATGAGTATATTGTTTGAGATCTATTCCTGCACTAT
The DNA here is from genome assembly GCF_900698935.1 of Candidatus Erwinia haradaeae. Lineage (GTDB taxonomy): Bacteria > Pseudomonadota > Gammaproteobacteria > Enterobacterales > Enterobacteriaceae > Erwinia_E > Erwinia_E haradaeae_D. Next base: position 45,586 of record NZ_LR217716.1, on the reverse strand, counting down.
CTCTGCATAGTATATAACATAAACTAAGATCATTTTTGTTTGGTGCTACTGATATGCAGTCATACTATTTTATGTGTAGAAGATACTATCATTATAGGCCTTATTCGTTAAAGTTTGGTATACTAATTCAATAATATTTGCATAATCATAGATATAGCATATTATATAGTATAGTTACTGTTTTATGTTTGTGATATATTGATTTGATAAAATACAAGATAGGATTAGTTTGCTTACTCACGATATTATGCGACAATATATATAGATTTTTATAGAAATAAAATATAAAAAATGCAATTCATACAATGAAATTATTTATCTAGGTATGTTTTAATAGACAGTGTCTCTTTATAAAGTATCTCTCTATAAAATATACAACATTAACATTTTTTATATAACTCTGGGGCTATTAAGAGTATTTAATATCACTCATGACTAATAAAATATATAATGTATTAAGTATTGCCGGTACTGATCCAAGTGGTGGGGCCGGCATTCAGGCAGATTTAAAAACTTTTTCAGCCTTAGGTGTGTATGGTGCTGCAGTTATTACTGCAATTGTCGCACAAAATACACAGGGTGTGCAATTTATCTCCGAAATTAGCTCTTTTTGTTTAGAAAAACAATTAGATTCAGTTCTTAGTGATATACACATTGATAGCGTAAAGATTGGTATGCTTCACCGCCCACAAATCATTCATGTTATTGCTGAGAAATTAATAGAATACCCTATTCCTTGGATAATTCTTGACCCGGTTATGATGGCGAAAAATGGCAGTAGACTATTAGATAAAGAGGCAGTAGTCTTAATTAGGGAAATGTTATTACCATTAGTATCAATACTTACTCCTAACTTACAGGAGGCCGCAATACTGCTTGGTTGTAACATAGCACAGAATGAAATACAAATGTGTCAGCAAGGGCGTCAGATCCTAGATCTAGGCTGTAAGGCGGTTGTGATGAAAGGAGGTCACTTGCCTGGATCATTGAGCCCTGACTGGCTTATTACGCCTAATCAAGAATGGTGTTTTTCTGCCACAAGAGTCAATACTCTACATACTCATGGCACTGGATGCACCCTCTCGGCTGCTTTAGCCGCGAAACGTCCCTATTATGAAGATTGGTCGCAAACATTAAAGTTTTCTAAAGAATGGTTACATCAAGCACTCAGTCATACTCGTAACTTATCTGTTGGTAAAGGCATTGGACCTGTTCACCATTTCTATGAATGGTGGTAAAATCACACCCTATTCATAAAAGCAGAATAAAAGGCTTTATGTTACATTTCATGCAGCTTATTACATGATATGCATCATTCTTTTTCACCTGAACCCCGTAGCTGATAATTGCTCACCTACTTAACTTTAAAATGACAAGATTAATGATTATCTATTCATATAACATCAGGCAATCTTGACGTGATTACACCATTTACTATGGTAACAATAAAAACGTTAACCAAGATGAAATGCTCTGTACTATAATACATATTATTATCTATTTTAGATTCTTTATGAAGCAGGGTGTACTAAAAAATGTGTGGATCCTCTCTAGATTTTTAGATTCTACCTTGCTTGCTTAGAATAATGCCACTATATCATCTTGTAAACCTCACAAGTAGATGGTTTTATAGCGATGTTATTTTATGGGAGTATCATGGGGTTTTTTAAAGCGTACACTTCTGCTAATTCTTGACCGATTTCTCCTTTTGAAGTTTTTCTATTATTTTTTCTATGATGAATATCGGTGGATTTAGAAAAACTTCATACTGTACACAACCGAAAAGAATATAACAGGAAACTTTAACTTATTTACGCAAAACTGTATTTTCTTGCATGATGTTCTACGAAAAATATCGCATTTAATTACTAAAGCATTATAAACATGTACAATTAACTAACTTATCTATCTGGAATGTATAATCAACAGGAGAAATAACACACACATGTATAACCATTTCTCGTAATATACATTATAGAAAAGGGTTGGTAAGTTACATTCTTGCATCTTAGTTCATGATAACTGTATAATTCTTCACGGTTAGTGTCTACTACCCTCTCTTAGAAATACCATGTTTATATAACGTAAGATTTTTATGAATGATAAAATAACTAATATTTTTATATAAAAATCCTCTCACCATGGAGTAAAAGTTTCTCTTATTATGCAGTCACATGCAAATCATACACTATTTCATGATGTAAGATCATTTCAAGCAACACTAAAACATTCATTATCTTTTTTACTTTAGATATAGCTCTAAAGTGCTTACGCCGAGATACATTAATAGAAAATTCACTCGCAGTCATGCAAGCATCTGATACTCTTTCCTGTAGTAACCATATATTAAAAATACATAGAAATCACCTTGTACTTGTTCGATACTTTAGATCTCGTGACTATAACTAAAGCACATAACTAACAACTATATAGTAAAAGTGAAATTACTACCATTATCAATTATACAAGACATAAAATATTATATAAACACTCCTCAGAAGGTTCAATGATATTCATAAATATTAGATATATAATCATAGCATATACTATTATCAGTCTTGGTTCCTTTTCTAAGTGTCGTAGACATAATTTGGCTATGAAAGCTTCTAATAAACTGACTAGTGTTGCACTATATCAAAGTTTTCAACTAAAGCGAGACCACATTACCTTGCTGTTCGTCAAGAACTTAATAGACTTGAAATAATACCAATAGATGCAAAATTAGCAAAGGATACCAAAATTTAATAGGGTTTTTTATAACGAGTTGATAGTGTGCTACGAATTTTTCGTAAAACAATCATGACGACCAATTCATTAGATACTCATTATTCCTACCATGATGTTTTCTCCCTGCAAATACTCATTACTTTGTATACAACTTATCCACGCAAGTTAGAAAACTATATAGCCTCAAGCACCCTGAAAGTTAATAGAAAAAATACTTCCAAATAAAGTGTTTATACCAGAGATTAACGCAATAAAAAAATGCACATAGCCGTAAAAATTACAATAACTTTAAATCTAGTTAGCATGTATTCGCGAAGAATTTCAAAAAATTTTTTCTGATATACGTGCTTCTTCAATTAAGATCGTTTTAAATATCAACATACTATAGATTCATTAATGATCAAAAAAGTACTAATAATGTTTAGTATTAATACTGTTACTGCATATTTTATCTGTAATAGCGTCATATAAGTACCAGCCATGAATATAGGTACTGTAGACATGGTAGTCACCGCCATCGTATAGAGTTGCCATTCTGGAACTTAACTCAGAACATCTTTATAAAAGATAACATTTGCTAATTTTCGAAGCATTAGCGCATTTACTACATTAAAAAATAGAGTTTATTCATTGCGTGAGTCTTGAATAAGATAATGTTAATCAAAACGGATAATAGATAGAAACTATAAAAACATGCAGGATACTGATTATCATTGATATAAATATCATAGGACATAATAGATTCAGCTAAAAAATACTAGATCTTTGTTACTCATATTCCAAAAGATCAAATTAGTACCATATGCTGCATATTTTAATAATTGCTCAAAAAACATCGAAAATTCTGTAATCATATGTCATTTTTTTCTGTATGAAGAACAACAATGTGAGTATCACTTCTATCACTACTAAATACATACAACAAAGAATACGGATTACTTTATGGCTATGTTAGACTAAAAAATCTAGTATGATACTCATCATAAGTCCTAATGCGGAATACAGTAGTTTAGATATATAGATTCTATCGCAAAGGGTCTAATGTATAATATTTTCTATCTCTTTTATCAATGTACTATCAACATAAAATCAAGAGGAGATGCAATTATCTTTTGATGTTGGAAAATCGAAATAACATCTATCAATGTCATCAGTGTTTCTTCAGAAATCATATATTGCAGTGTCAGCTCAATCGGATGCCATAATAACTGCTGCTATCTTTATAGCATACTCAAAAAAATTAAGAAAAACAACATTGTATCGCCTTTTTGCAAATGTTCTCCAAAACAATTCGTAGGAGTATTGAGAATCGATTAGACGGTAGATCATTTCGATCAATACTATTCATGGAGTGTTCAGCATCACCAACTGGCATTTCCTCACAAGCATCTCCGTGATACTATTGACGTCAAGATAATATCTCGTAGTGGAGATTCCCTGTTTTTACTAATATAGTAGTACTATTTTGATCTCTATTGCTACCGCAGAGAAATCAGGATCTGTATAAAATCACACTCCAAAACAAGCTGGTGTGATACTTACGAATAGACGACATTATTCCACTACAGTAGGATAAAGCATACCACCGAATATTACATGTGATATGTGGTTCATTGTAGCATTTATATCTTAGTTAATCATTGAATGATGACCACCATATATAGCTGTCCGCTAAGAAAAAATGCCATCTATGAACCAACAACCATCTTTAAGAGTTAGCTAATAGCCCTCAGAAGACACAACTAGATCATTGAGCCATACATGAATTATAGATGTATACGAATACCCTTTATGCCATTTATAAAAATATAAAAAATAATTCTTTTACATGGTATTATTCTATAAAATATAAGATGTACCAAACCTGTATCGCATGCTACTCTATTAAATAAAATTCAAACACACTACAGACAGTATTACTGTAAAATCTATACTGATAAATATCTATTTTTCTACAAAATGATACGGATTAGTATGATGTAAAGCTCTCCATTCTAAATGGATAAAGCAGAGCAAAATGTTATTAAATCAGCTTTTTATTATTCACTTTTTCTTGAGAGCTTAGGGCATATATTCTTAATGTTTTAATCTAGTAAAAATATTTTATGCATCTAGTGTTATAAATTGAAATAGAATTGTGTTTAGAAAAATGTACATGCTGTCTATATTGCATACCTTATAGACTAAGTATAAAAATGAGTAATTCGTATATCTACAATAAGTTTTTGATGCTTCTGGTGCGATATACGACACTAGTTTAATATGTTTTATATAGGAGTTGTGAAGAGAAATCGATATAATCGTGATATAATTCCACATGAAGAAAGAATAAAGGGCTTAAAGAAAGCGGAACTGGAAACGTATTGAACGATGAAGAAGTGTGTTTTATTGAGTTAGTAGTTAAGTGAAATTTACATCATCACATAAATATCTTGCCAGAATTTTAGCATCAATTGTTATAATGCGGAGCTATCAAAATAGATTAAATACACTTGATTTCGCACGTGAAGAACATACTACAAATATGCTAATAGTATGTGTACCATCAGTAAAATATTACTAATTGCACAGAATGTGGCTAGAAGAGATAAAGACGGTTCCGGAATCGCAGGAAAGCGCTCTTACAAATATGTGTATAACAGTAGCTGGCACGCCCTTCTTTTGTAATAACTTTATAAACTCTTTAAATTTAAAACAAATAATGATAGTAGTATTTATTATCATACCGTGCTCGTAATATGCGTCTATACGCTAGTTGAAAGGGATCAGTAAATATACGGAAGCGCTATTACTTTGAATAATTAATCGAACTATCAATTATTAATTTTTCTATATTTTAACTTAAAAGAAAAGGAAAATGTACATATAGTTCATCTTTAGGAACAATAAAAATAATCTTTCTTTATGAATGATTATTAAGATCTCTCATCATGAGAATATTATAGCATATTTTGTAACAATAGTATCACCTATATTTTCATTCTGCTCTACATTTGTATAAATTATAAGAAATAATATAGAGAGTCTCTAGTAGTTTTAAGATTTTGTGGTATCACACTAGGATGTAAAATATAACTTTTTGATGTAAGAGCATTTTTTACATGCATGATGAAAACATTTTTACTACCGTGCATCTTATTTTTATAAAATTCCTACCAAAAGTCATATCTAATACTTGATTGTTATCATTTATTATGATAATATCATTTTGAATACGTATACTAACGATTCGCAAAGCCCTGATAGTGAAGTCTGCCAAGATAATCGCCCTATCAGGGTTTTTTGCGTCTAGTCAATAGTCAATATAAGTTAGAAGATGTTTTTATTGTTCTTTTCTATCTAGGTGTAGAAAGCTAGTTGATTTCTAATTATTGGGGGTTCAATTAACTGTAATTGAAAAATTCAAAATGTTGAACAACATTATTGTATTGGTAAGTTTTTCTAGATGTATATAAAACATGAAGATATTTAATTTAGAAAATCTACTATATACACAGTAGTATCCATGTCGCCCTCACCACTACTAATATCATATATTCATCTTAATTTATTTTTAATAACTTTATAGAACAGAGTAAAAAATATCCCGCTCGAGCATCGAGAGTCTCCCGCATCAGATTATCATCCATACACTTAATGCATGCAATGATGATTAGTTTTCACTTGATAAGATATAAAAAATGTTAGTGCTTTATTGTGGTTCTTTTAGATTGTCTGAGTAATATCGTTAAATAAAATTTCAAAGGGGTACTCCTGAACATAATTTTTCAGGAGTTTTTGTCAGAAGTTATAGTGCGACTCTATTGATTGAAAGGATCAAGAAATCATAGAGGGATTGGTCAAAAAGAAAAATCATTTGTAGCACATGCAAATATATTGATTTTCACCATTTGCTTATCTTTAACTTATCTCATTTAAATGTACATGATAAGATTCATGGATATACAGGCGAACCAAAAAAGAGTATGTTCTGCGCGCGTTATCCTTATTTATGTTTTTAATTGATGCTAAAAATCATAAAATAGAATGCTTAAAAAGGTCTATCTCATATTTTGCAATAGTCTTAAGTAATGTAAACTTAAATGATGCAAAATCCCCCTTTATACCTAGAATACAATCTCTAAACATCAAAGTATAAAAACGATATTAAATAATTACTAATATATCACGAGCATATTTATATTCTGTAGGCTGATTAATTCAGTTTATTTCCAACATAACTATATCAAGTGTTAAACTGATTACAATAAAAATAAATTTTCTGATTTTTTAAAAATATAGAGGATTTTTATTCGTATGTTTACCCTAATACGGAGTGTATTAATTTTTAAAGTGATTTAGCATTTTCAAACATTTGTATGAGCGTTGTTAGACAAACATCAAATAAGATTATGCAGTATACGAATTGTATAGCTCAGTTAATGTCAGATATACGCTTTAGTTATGATATTACCATGGTATTACCACTACTGAGCCAATAGCGCTGAATAGGATTACACTCTTTATCAAACATATAAACCAAAGGAACGCCAGTTGGTATATTAAGTTCAGGAATCTTTTCTTCAGGTATTTTATCTAAATATGTTATTAAAGCGCGAAGTGAGTTTCCATGTGCAGTAATCAGTATTTTATTCCCACATTTTATCTGCGGTAGGATTGATGAATTCCAAAGAGGAAGCACGCGAGCAATAGTCATCTCTAAACTTTCAGCGGTTGGTAATTGTTCATGGGTTAGTAAAGCATAACGCGCATCACCTTTAGAAAAACGTTCATCAATACAGTCCAGATGTGGCGGGATGGCAGATAAGCTTCGACGCCATTGCTTAACTTTTTTTTCACCATATGTTTGAGTTATTGCATCTTTATTCATACCTTGCAGAGCGCCATAGTGGCGCTCATTTAAGCGCCATGTCTTCTCGACTGGAATCCATGCTTGATCAATTTCATCTAGTATGATCCACAAAGTGTGGATTGCACGTTTAAGCACAGAAGTATATGCAAAATCGAACATAAACCCCTCTTTTTGTAGCAGTTTGCCGGCATCTTTAGCTTCGCTTTTACCTTTTTTTGTTAGATCAATATCGTGCCACCCAGTAAAGCGATTTTGTTGATTCCATTGACTCTCCCCGTGACGTATCAACACTAGTTTAGTAATAGACATCGTTCATAAATTCCTATAGCCAAATATTGGTTAAAAATATTAGTTAAAATAGTTAAAATAAATAAAAAGTTAATAAATAATAAGCATAGAGAATAATATAACAACCTATATCGGCAAGGTAGTTATTATGATATAACTATCAATATGTCAGCATAGATTACTGGTCATATTAGTATTTTATGTATGTAATCATATTTAATATATAACCATTTTTGCGCTTGTATGAAAATAAAGCCTAGAGAAATATTTTAAAGTATATGTAATAATTCTGTAGAGACATCAGATTTCTCAATATGAGAAACTGTCAAAACATAGTATAATTTATCTATTTTATAATCTTCTGGAAAGCGCTATGCATTTGTTTTAAGTTTGGTTATTACAATATGATGACTATGATATTAACATCATTGGACTTTAAACACATATAAATTTTTTCTATATAATAATGTACCATTTTAGTCATCATACTATAAGAGAGATATTCCAATAATCTGAATATTCAGATCTGAATGATCTTATAGATTTAAATCTCTCTTGCATCTCTATGTAACTCTATGTAGTTTAGGTCATTCAACATACTTTTTTAATACTCACGAAATAAAATACTTACACTCTTTCTTAATTTATATGACTAAAACCTTAACTGCCTATTTCTAAAATAATAGTAACAATGACAGAAACTGAAACGAGATGATTTTGAATTTAGTTGCCAAGTCACTGGATTAATTAAGTATACTAATTGCTTGCTGTCTAGTTTAGAATAATTGCTCTTAAGGCTCTCGCGGTTCAATGCCACACCTAATTTAAAAATATAATACCTTATTTATGTAAATATGTAATATTTTCTAGATTGGTAGGTTTTGATGTTGTAATGCTCCACGACTCATTTCACACATTACAATTATAAGTACAGACTACATGGCGGGGTGTAAAGAAGATAGTGATCGCTATCTTTTTTCTATACCACTTACTAATGGATCAAGTGTAAATTCTCTTTGCTACATATAAAGATATATTGCTAGCAACGTCTTATATCAATCAATAGTATTAGTCAGAAAGATTTGTTACCTCAAGATAGCCAGATCTATATCAAACCTATATTTGAGTTTTTTAGCACATCAAAGATTTACGCCTCTATACCTTCCATGACATGTCAAAAGTCTTATTAATAATAGCTGTTGCATGACAAATTGGATGATAGATAGATAATATATATCTTACAGTCTTAGCGATTGCTATAGCTTGTCATTTATTGATTATCTGGATCTTAGGAAAGAGTATCCGCAAAAATTTCGTCTATAGCGCATCTGTTTAGAATTATAGTGGATTATATCAGATTTAAGAAAAACTACCATTGTTAACTAGTAACGAGGATCGTTGAAGGTGATAACATTAGAGTATACTATAATGGCATAGTATTTGTCATACTTTATGATCTTTCTTCCAAAACAGATCTTGGCATATATATTGATATATTTTATATATAGCATATTGCAATATTATATTTATATTTATTATAAATTATACACTGATTTTTTACTTTCAACCATCTTACTATAAGACTCTGTGTAATACAGCTACCCTACAATACGCTGATTATTAATTTATAAAAATAGGATATCGGTTAAGACGATTGATTTATCTAATACAATTTTAATTGGTTATAGTATATAAAAATATTTCCAAAAAAACTTTAACATAGAACTATCTAGTGGTAGATATGTTTTATCATATATCACAGTTTTAAAACAAAATATTTTTATTCATGTATTGAAATTTTAATTTTCTAAAATGTATAATTAATAGTAATATTAATTACATTTTGTGTTTATGTTTTACAGCATTAATATTAAGAGATTTTTATGAATATCATTATCTTGTATTTACTTCTAATATGATATGGATAGTATCCATATTTCTATCTGGATTTTTTGGAATATATTTTAGCCATCTTATTCTATATTAGATTATACGCTACGTTAGTGATTTATTTTATTTACTGATGCTAGAAACGCATTACTACAATAAGAGAATAGTTATATATTAAAATTGATGATATTTCGAAAAAATGTCTTTGACTGATATAGAGCAAAACAATTTTCTTGTTCTCTTTTGAGGGGGTTCTTAAAAATACATAAAATACTTCTGTTCAAACTATTAGTCTTGATTTAAATATTTTTATATTATATAATAAAACTTATAGAATAGCGTTCTGTTTTTGATATCTGAATATAATTATCATCTTATTTTTCATCGTTTTATGTAAACTAAAAATGGATGATCGGTTTAATCGTATTATAGGTGACATGCCTATAATTTATTTTCCAGTCTATCATCTACTGCAGAACTATAAAGAAGATTATGAAAATGAAAATTAGTATCAAGGTTATACTGAAGAGGAACTAGATATTTCTATATAATAACTAATTAAATATTAGAGGGTATTTTAAAACAAACGAAATAGAATCTACGACAGAAAAAATTTTCTGAAATGGCTGCATCAGGATTTTAAAAAATAGAATTTGCTCTTCACTTTAACCTAAAAGATCGCATTTATATTCAATATTCTGCCTTCGATAATGGGTTATTAACCCTAGCATTTACCTATGATATGCAAAAGCAAGTAAAAACTTAAGAACATTTAAATGTCTAGTTAAAATAATTAGAGATATTGAATAATCAAAAATATTTTGCTACGCAACAAAACATAAAGAAAGATAATAATCTTATTAATCTTGATTTATTTTAAAAAATTTCAGTAGTAATAAAATTATGTTTACTACGCAAATACAGCCTTTTATGAGGAAAAGTTATCAATAAAATTGATAATATACTCGATTATAAATGCGAGACTCATTTAATATTTAAAGATCACTACCTCTGTGCTTTCTATATATCTGTAACACAGATTCAATAAAATATATCATTAATTAAACTCAAATGTAAAATTATTTTTTAAAATATTTGTTAAAAAATTTTAAAATTTTAAAAACCATCCAACGAATTCTTCAATGTTAAAGGTGTTCTAACAAAAATAATAGGAGAATTAACAATTTATAATATTATAATAGCATATTTTATAAATTAAGGTAATTTTATATGTTTAATAACATATTGATGTATCTATTTACAATCACCTAGTATATTCTGTTATCACAAATGATCTGTAATATTTTTTATACTATGATCGTAATAACCTTAAGCATCTTGCCGTATTCTCTATATTTTAAATATTAGAGATATTATCACTTTTTTATTATAAACTTTTTAAAGTAATAATCTTAATATTAAAAATATTATTTATAATAATCTTTATATATATAAAATATATAGCATATTTAAAGATTTAAGTGCTGGTATAGTACTGATTAATCTAACCAAAAAACAATATTTTATGAAGTTTTCTATTAATATATTCTAGATAATAATGAAAGGTAATAATATCAAAACTACTGATAGCGAATCAATGACGTACAATAAATAACGTTCACTATATCCATTAAGGAGTAATGCTCTGTATTATATACATAAAATGATATGGATACTGAATATCCAGACATAAGAATAAATTGATTCATACACAACAGTATATTTTAATTTTACTGCTAAGTATTAGCATAAAGTTCTTAGTAGGTCTACTATGCTTTATGATTTATTATGACCTACTAGGTAGTAGGTAGGTTAGAAAAATATTAACTAGCATACAAGTGTACAACACACAAATTAACTTATTTTTCTTAAAAATAACTATATATTTCTTACGAAATGAGATGTGATGGGATAGCATTAAAAATGCAATACAATAGGTAATATAAAATATTATTTTTTAATATATAATTTTTCATGCCAATAACTTAAAAAGTAAGAACTTATATTAATGTTATTAACATCAAGATATATTATATTGGTAGTTTTAGAAATTTTAAAAAAGTACAATATTTATTGTATAAAAATATTATTGTTCATACCATTAAATATTAAATTTCTATATTTGAATATAATATAGAATTATTCTTAATATATAGAATATTTATCATTATTAAATATTTTCATTTTTCTGATATCATCTTTAAGTAATTAAAATCAGTTATTTTATAAACTATATTCATCTATTTTAAATTTAAGATCATAATTATCCGGTACCAATGATTACTCTATCTATTTTCTTTCTTTTTATTAAAAAAATAAAATAATAAATACAACTGTTTAAAATATTAAACCAATATTTAAAAGAGAAATCTCTTCTTCATAAAAAATATGATTTTTTAATATATATTATTATCCATATTTCTGATTCTAGTCATATTTTAGTAGACATATCCTTCCTAATAAAAATAGTTTTATTATATATATGTAATAATTTTTACATATATACATTTATAATTATTTTATACTAAAATTTTTTTGCGTTAAGCTACCTAACCTATTTTTTTATTTTTCTACTCCTAACAAAGCACTATTCAAGCATATGGTGTATTAATAATTTTTATATAAAATATCATTCTTAAATTAATATTTGTCTTTTTAGAATCAATAATTCCAACTTTGTGTTTATATATTTTGTGATAATCTTTTACTGATTAATCAGAATAGTTCGTATATTTATATTATGAATCAGTGGTATATGATATCATTATTAATGGATCTGTATAAATATACATCTATTACAGATGATACAACAGAATACTTCTATTGTGTTTACGCAAAAATCTAATCATTGTATCGTGAACTCAACAGTTTTTACACTGAATTATAGACTAGAGTTAATATGCATAAACTCTATTTTTAGTTATAGATAATGATCTATAAGGCATCTTATATAACAATTCTTTTTCTGTTGAAAATACTTTATTGTAATCTCGCGTGTAGTTCTACTAATACCTTTAATTACCTATTTCTAATTGCATTAATATATGAATAAGTTTCACATGTTCATAAATAGAGAGAGGGGAGAGAAATTTTTCATGAAAAATAAGCTGTAGATCTGTAATCTAAAGAGGATATAATTCCTAATTAAGGACAATAAAAACCCCGTACAATTTGTGCGTATATCTTTTACTAAAAGTTTCTATAAAGTTATCCTGTTCCGGGCGGGACACTCGCGTGCTTACACATTTTTAGTAATATCGCTGTATAATAATTTTGTTGAGCTCAGTATAACTCTAGCCCATAACTCTATCTTTATTAGTAGAGTTTTACTAGGTCTTACAGTATGCCCCTTCTAGCTTTTCTTTTCTCTCGTCTATACCTGCAATCTATCTAGCGCGACGGTTTTTTGCTTCTTGCTAATTTTAAAGTACGGTACTCGAAGGTCCCTTGCGAACATGCTCTGTTTTAGTACGACGACGTGCCTTAGTCAAAGTAATCGGTTCTGCACAGGCCTCTCGTATTTTCTGATTCTCCCAGGATAACTGCTGTTTGTGTGCAGCTAAATATTTACCGTACTCATAACCAATCAATACAAAAAATAACTCAGTAACCCATATTATATTGAGAATATAAACACCAGTCGTCTTGTCCTATATTTGATCACAAAGAACCGCCCCGAGAGCATCTAGATGCTCATTTATAGCACGACTGGTGCGACTGTAACAGAGGTTGTCCTTCTATGTTCTATGTCGTCAGTCCGCACGCATCAGAAATTTGTGCGAACGACATATAAACTTTACCAGTAACAATATTCACATGCGCCGCTAAACATTCCATGATAGCGTCAATGGCACGGGAACGATGTGCGTTCATCGCTCACTAATTACCTAGTGGGTTGTGAGTGATAGCATGATGACCAGGAGAGAATTTCAAAATTTGGTATTGGAATGGCAAATTATCACGTGCTGCTTGACGTAGCACGTGAATAATTCGTGGCGGTTTTACATTTGCTTTTGGCAGACAATAGCACGGATATGGATTTTTGACATAAAAATACTTTTTATACGTCTGAGATTTCGTTTTAAAAAATAAATAAACTTTGGTTATCCACCACTCCCTGAGCTTATGGCAGAACTGATGGTAAAAGTGTGATCATACATTTGATTGCTAACATTCATTAGGTAAAGCATCCCTCTTGAATACGCTCTCGAACGCTCATAAGACCCTGATAGTGAAGTCTGCCGAGATCACCCTATCTAGGTACTCTGCGTTTTGGACTGGTACTTTGGACTGACTAAAGGAAGATTATCTATCTTTCCTTCTCTCTTCTCCCAAGCACCTGCTCACTTTATAGGGGCGTCTTGCACAGGATAATACCCGTATCATTTGCGTAAACTAGTCGAAAACTAGGCACATGCACAGTGCTAGACTTTCTATTTTGGTAGAATCTAGTTTAAAAAAGGATCAACGAGCTGCTCTATCACTACGCTCCTGTAGATTATTAGTTAATTCAAAAAGCGAAGCATTAGCTGATGATCTAACCCTTTTGATTAGTTGAACTAATCTAATCCAATCCTGTGTTACAAAAACTATAGACTTCTAATTGTCTTCATGGTTATAACATGATTTGGCCTATCTGAATTTATACTCTTAGTATTAAATCAACCTAACCTAATATATCAAAAGACATGCGCTCGTAATGGTTTTTGCTATTACATTTCAACTACATCATTAATAGTTTAATATTCAATGGTCAGTGATGATTTTTCTATTTTATATCCTCAAACACTCATCTGCATTGCTGATTTTTCTGAGTCAGATAATAAAAAATCATGGATTGAGGATCTCTAATACAGATTTTAATATCTGTTGGACTGCTTCTGTGAGCGCTTATTAACAAGACACAGAATGTGATATCATTACCATTACAGTGAGGTGATAGGATAATACATATAGTATATACACTGGATATTTGAATGTCTATTTTTTGTGCTAAGTTGTAAATTCGTCTTGAAAGATACTTTTATACTTCAAGCAATACTACTTCAAAAACTAAAAACTATAGAAAGAATGATATCTAACCATAGTATTCATGATAAAGAATGCGTTTGCAGTTGTCGTATAACGTGTTAGGTCGTAACTAACCTTATTAATCTCACCGAAAAAGATTATGAAAAATATTATTGGCTGTTATTTTAATGATTTTCATAATAAAGAAATATCTTTAGAACCAGATTCTTATTTGTTAATGGTTTTTACGCCTTTAAGAAAAAGGAAAATATATTTTTTATCAATTATGGCAATAATAATCTATTTTATAGTAAATTACCTTGCTAAATTATAGCTACAGTATAAAACAATGTTGTGAAAGAACCAACAAAAATATATAGGGAATCCCTTTACTATAAGTGACAATCGTTGACACCTTAACTTACTAAAAAACAGTTTATACCATAACTGAGTAAAGACTTAATAGTATAGTCTTGATGAGAATGTTATCCTAAAAATACTGAGGTCCCCCTTTGCTTTTACTAGTTAAAATTACCAAGAAAAGATATCTTAATTGAAATACTAGAGAATACCTCTTTTCATAAGCAAGATTTAGAGACTATGTGATTCTTTAAGCACGGACTACCGCTCGTGTATTCTTAATCTTACTAGTCTTATTTTCTAATAACGGAATGAATATTATATTATTACTGATCAGTATCTCTTAAATATTCATAGAAATATAGTTACTAAAGCATACTATTTTAAGTGAACATGTGTTAAAAAGGCGATATCTACTTTAGATGTTCTCAAAATACAGAGTACTAATATTTTTAGTACAAAGATACTAATTTATAATCATCACTGCTATAACTAAAGATTATATACAAACTTCTAATCCCGAGGATCACTAACTTAATAGTTCATAACAAAATCTTAAACAATATTGAATATTACGATAGATCAGTACCATTAGCGCACTCACTGATGACTACGTCAGATATATCAGCGAGAGTTTTTGTTTACTCGTATTTACAAATTCTTGTTATTCACACCTAAACGGTAATTTAGTCGACATACAATTACTCGATGTTTATATTGAAATTGATCATAATGCAAACTTAGTATAAATGTACTAGAGATCAATAATTTCTAACTTGAAGTATAGAATAAAGTCAATTGTAAGATAGAATAAAGAGCGAACTACTAATACTTATAAAAAGCATGTACAAAAAGCCACTTAATAGTGGTTATCCAGTCTAAGCAAGTCTTTATTTGGCATAATGCTTACTCTAGATAAGTACACGCCTTATCATTTCTTGAGGAACTGATCACATGTCATCATCTTCACCCATTCCTACTTCACGCCGCGAAAATCGTGCACAGGCACAAGCTTTCATAGACACCATTACGAGTAGTGCTTTTCCTAACTCTAAAAGAGTATATCTGAAAGGTACTCGTCTGGACATAAAAGTACCGATACGTGAAATTCAACTTAGCCCTACTCGAGTAAGTGGACAAAGCCATGATTCTGTTCGTGAAGAAGCAAACCAACCAGTATTAGTGTATGATACGTCTGGACCATATGGAGATCCAGAAATAGCTGTTAACCTAAATGCTGGGATTCACCGACTTCGCGAACAGTGGATTGATGAGCGACAGGATACTGACCCCCTTGATACATGCCTCAATTTTTCTAATAGTAATGAACAGTGCACTCATGATACAGGAAAGAGCATGGCATTGGCCGCCTTACATCGTTCTCGTCGCGCACGAAAAGATCGTCGGGTGACTCAGTTACATTATGCGCGTGCTGGAATCATTACTCCAGAGATGGAGTTTATCGCCATACGTGAGAATATTGGACATCATGACGTAAGCGAAAACAGTTTGTTCCAACCAAAAATTACTCCGGAATTTATCCGGCAAGAAGTGTCTGCTGGACGTGCTATTATACCTGCAAATATTAACCACCCAGAATTAGAACCAATGATTATCGGGCGAAATTTTTTAGTTAAGGTTAACGCTAATATTGGAAATTCTGCAGTAACCTCGTCTATTGAAGAAGAAGTAGAAAAGTTAGTGTGGGCCACTAGGTGGGGGGCAGATACTGTGATGGATTTATCTACAGGTCGCTATATTCATCAGACTCGTGAATGGATTCTTCGTAACAGCCCAGTCCCTATTGGTACGGTGCCTATCTATCAAGCTCTGGAAAAAGTACATGGTGTGGCAGAACACTTAACCTGGGACGTTTTCCGTGCAACCTTGGTAGAACAAGGTGAACAAGGTGTGGACTATTTTACTATTCATGCCGGTGTTCTGTTGCGTTATATTCCGATGACTGCTCAGCGCTTAACAGGTATCGTCTCGCGAGGTGGATCTATTATGGCTAAGTGGTGTCTTTCACATAATAAAGAGAATTTTCTCTATGAAAATTTTCGAGATATTTGCAAGCTTTGCGCCTTATATGATATAGCATTATCATTAGGAGATGGTCTACGTCCTGGTTCGATACAAGATGCCAATGATAAAGCGCAATTCGCTGAATTATACACTCTAGGAGAATTGACTAAAATTGCTTGGGAAGAGGGTGTACAAGTTATGATTGAGGGTCCCGGTCATGTCCCTATGCATATGATTAAAAGAAACATGACTGAGCAGTTGAAAAATTGTCATGAAGCACCTTTTTATACCTTAGGGCCATTAACTACTGATATTGCACCAGGCTACGATCATTTTACGTCTGCTATTGGTGCTGCACTCATTGGCTGGTTCGGTTGTGCCATGTTATGTTATGTTACTCCTAAAGAACACCTAGGTTTACCGAACAAAGAAGATGTGAAGCAGGGATTAATTGCATACAAAATTGCCGCTCACGCCGCTGATCTAGCTAAAGGACACCCTGGAGCGCAAATACGTGACAATGCTATGTCAAAAGCACGTTTTGATTTTCGCTGGGAAGATCAATTTAATTTAGCGCTAGACCCAGATACTGCGCGTACTTATCATGATGCGACATTACCGCAGGCATCTAGTAAAAGTGCACATTTCTGTTCTATGTGTGGTCCTAAATTTTGTTCTATGCAAATTTCTCAAGAAATCCGTAACTATACGAACACACATATTCCAAATTAAGAGCTAAAAAACATTAATATGTTTTAAAAAAAGATGGAAGAGTGTTATGCATAACGGAAGAACTTCATTGCATCCACTCTTTCGTTATCTATCATAAATAGAGAATGCTTAAGGATAGAAATGTGATGAGGTATATCAACCTCTGTGAAAGGAGAATATTTGTTGATTGCATTCCGCTCTTTCTTAGGATTAAGAGGTGCGGCTATGAATTATGCATAGAAGGCATGTGCTATTAGCGTACTGCCCAGGGTGATTAACTAAAACACTAGAAATAATGGTATTTTAAACACACTCTTACTAACACATATTATACTAGTACTCTCGTGTTATGTAAGACCTTAATGGTCTATTACTGTATATACTGAGTCACACATGATTTTAGTGAGTAGTACGTAATTATTAATATTCAATTTGGATGAGATGCGTTATCTCTAATCTAAATGATGTACCAATACATTATTAAATTATAGGTAGAATTTTTTCTAGAAATAACGTCAAAATTATAGTTACATTAACACTTTCTTAGCAATCAATTGAGTGTTAGATACACCTATCAATAACAGCTCATAGGAATTCTATCTATCCCATTTTTGGTTATTTATGGCTTGCATCATCTTTTTATCAATACTTTAGCAACAATCGTAAAAAGCTTTTTTTCTAAACCTTGTTATTTGAAAATGCATTACTCTAGATCGTATAAAAAAGGGCCGCTATCATGTATCACAGAGTTATTTATTCAGTAATTACCACCCTTAATAATACGAATGAGGAATTAATAAGATCACTAAAATATAGTAAGAGAAAGTAATATATATTTCTATGGAGCACTGCGCTTTATGGAAAACCGGAGCAAATATGCTAGATGTTCAGAATTTTGTAATCTAATAAAAGCTAGCTTATCCTAGATTAGGAAGGCAATACAAAGAATATAGAGCGCCCATCTACAATAGTATTGTTATAGCTACATTCGTTGAATAACCAATAGCTTACCGGACTCTATGTACACATTAGGTGTAGTAAATATACTAACTTTAAAAGGTGATCATTTCTTGCATATCACCTATCAAGTAGGGCTGCCATTGCTACTAAACTAATCAAATCGGTCAATAACACTCAGAAATAAAAAACACAATCACTTAGCCACCTAGCGCTCTCGATGTACGCCACATCTCCCTCTCTTACGGATTATAAAAGGATACTTATTAGTATATAAGCAATTTTTGCTGCGCAGGTGATTACTGCTTAAGACCATAACGACAATATGATTACTAGACGTGGTATGAATGCAAATCTGTATTACACACACTCCCCTCCTTGAAAATACTCGCACAGTAGTTTTTGGGTTAAATTTTTTGTTGAACCCCTAGAAAGACACTTAATTACACCTGTATCTATATTTTTTAGCTTTTAAGATGTAACAAAACGGCGATAATTCTAGAATGCCCATAGCGATTGAGTGTTTATTACAGGTCACTCTAATAGGCATTCGCGACGATGTAAGTGACAGGAAGAATCTTCTTCTTGCAAGGTCTATAGCTAAAAACTACATCTTTCTGACGGGGTGTCACAACAGTAACAAAATTAACGCTAGCTGGTAGCCTATCCTCACTGTACAATATACGCGAAATCCGTAGAGAAGTTATAGAGCCGCCGCTTGTTTTGTTGATACTAAAAAAGAAATTCATATGATCAACGTTACATTTGATGATTTTTAGTGGAGGCTCCTCGCTTATTTTATCATAGCTTCTACTTATTCAGCACTGGTATAAAATATTTCTACGCACTATGCTGGTGTTTGTGTGCACTATCATGAATAACTATTGTATATGATAGTGCTAAAAAGGCTATCAGATTAAAAATAACAATATGCTTTTAGCATAGATTATTTTAAAAAGTTTAAGGAGATTTATTAGCCAAAGTCCTTTTTTGTAAAACTAATATACTAATTCTAGTATATTGCTAAATGTAGGTTGGAAATTGCAAGAATAGTTCTTTATCTAGAATTCAACTAGTCAGCGTACTGATAAATGTATATTGCCTTGAATATTACACAAATAACTATTATATCAACCTTTTTCATTCTGGATAATAAAACAGGCCACAGCGTTATTTGATCAACCTTTGTGATGTACTGTTTAAATCTTAGAAAGTATATCATCAACATTGTCAATCTAATCGAATTCAAAATGAATGCATGGCTATCAATTCGAACAGGATTTTATTCAGAAAACTGCAAATATTATCCACAAAGTGCACACTAAAGCACAGGAATAACAGATAAACAACTCATACATCTAGAACAAATTCTTGACGCTGCTCGTGCAGCAAAAAAGCTGTGTTAACGCGCTTTGGTATCGTGTTGCTTGGAAAAACTACACGATCGTGATATGCCTCTGTTGGAAGAAATGATCAAGACCGTGAAAATAGTGCGATTAGAAACATGTATGACATTAGATATGCTTGACGATCAAAAAGAAGATAGTTTAGCAGAAGCTGGGCTAAAGTTCTATAATCATGATATGGATATTCCACCAGACTTCTTTTAGTAGTGTGATTACAACAAGCAGCTCTCAGAAAAAGATTCAATATACTGACTGCAGTACGTTAAACAGGTAATTAAAATATATTCTGGTGAAATTATAAATAAAGGTAAAAAGATTAATGCTTGTACAGGATTAGCAGCGCAATTAGCAAATTTACCGGAGTCGCCAGAAAGCGTACCTATAAATCAGTTGGCAAAGTACCCGGAACACCCTTATCTCATAATAATGACGTGAACCTTTCTGGTTTTCTCAGCACGATTTCAGTAGCATATGTTATGATGCCACAGTCTGATGTATGCCTATTACCTAATTTGGAGGTATGAATGCATAGATCTAAATGCAGTGCTTTGTGACTGAGGGCGAACTCTATCTTTGGTGGCTATAAATGACTTACGACATCTAATCCAGCTAAGGAGCAAGATCTCTTGCTGTTTCAAGAAGTCAGGTATGAAAATTGAATGTTGCTCTACTGATAAAGGGAATGCAGAGAATGTATCTTGGCTCACTAAAGACCTATGATCTGTAGACACATAAAAATATTACAATGCTGCAAGCTCATCTCGTAAATACATCTTGCTGACGCTTAAAATATATTTTTAGCTATTGATCATCATAAATCGCACTAAAAAATATATATTTTTATATATTGTACTGTACACAAAACAATAGATTTTTGAATAAAAACTCATGGAGTTTTCGGTATAATTTAAAAGATTAAATCTTAATATTTGATCGCACAAGGATATATAAAATAATAGACATCATAGTAGTTACATCTTATTCTATATAGAATATATTATTTTTGATCTCTCGCAAATTGTTTCTATAATTACAAAATGGTAGATAGAGTCTATCGAGTATTTATATTCTTGCTATACTATAGTTAAGCGTAAAAAAGAAGGATTCAAAATAATCCAACAATCATGATTAGAACATTTTAGTACACTCATGTTTCACCAAAAAACTTGGATTCACGACCTTGCCCTATATGATCAGAAATATTTCTAACAAAAACTAATATCTAGCACTTGATTACTAATATTAATTATGATATTATTATTTTGAATAGATGCACTAACGATTCGCAAAGCCCTGATAGTGAAGTCTGCCAAGATAATCGCCCTATCAGGGTTGTTTGCGTTTAAGAATACTGCAAATTATTCTCATATCTTTAGATGTACACAACTTAAAAATTTAAATATCTCATATTACAAGCATTAAATTGCTATTGAGTAATTAAACACGAGTAACCCTGTACAAAATAAGCAGGGATAGACAGCAACAACCTTGCTTTTATCTGCTTGAGAAGCTCTCACATGCGCCTGAGAGCGAGTATATAGAATTTCTATGCAATAGTTTTGGTATTTTTTTGCATAAGTAGTCAAATGAATAAAAAATATTCCGATATTAGCTCAAGGTATGCCAGTCATCATATATTTTTATTAGCAATTACGTAAACCAATACCCTATTCTAGATGTCTCTAAAGCTAGTATGAAGATACATAATATGTATATAACTTTTTACATGAAAAAGAAGATGCAGTATCACGCATAATAGGTGTATAAATCAGTTTATTGTACATGAGTATAAAACTAATATTTAGTTTAAGCATGGAACTCAATGCGGTTTTAAGTATAGTTAGACACAATTTTATGAATATCCTAATATTTATTACCTGAAATAAGACTATATCGTCCTGACCAACATACATAACATTTAATAATTATTTTTATAGAGTATGCAAACGTACTGAGTATACTTAGGTAGTAAATAGCATACCTGCTATAGAGGTGTAATTCCAACAAAAAAATAATCTCCCATAAAACCATTGAGGAATACAATCGTTCCATGTTGATATTTTTTCTATATGATCTTACTGATATCATAGGTCTATTCTGATATTTTACACTTTTATTTTCATAATCCTGTTCCAGAAAAACCAAGTATACTGAAAAACATTGGTGTCATGTTAACTATTTTTTATCTGTAAATCCCTTATTTTGACATAGTCTATGATCTAACAAAACAGTGGGAAAACCATATAAATTCAAGATAGTATATGATTACCACTAGTGAGAACGTGTCTTACTAGCATTATTTTTTATGCTAAACTGAACTAGTGTAGCATGAGGGCAAGAGAGATTGTTACTTTCTGCTCAATTAATGTGTAGTGATTTACACATACGAAACATGACACTTGTAAACACCTCAATATATAAACATCATAATACATATGAAATTATAACTATCGTATATCTTACAGATATCCTCATTCTATGTATCAATAATATTATTATTTTCATGCATAATATATAGAACAAATGAGTTATTACCATTCTTACAACATCTATATGTCTTCTTCATTATTAGTTTAAGATATACACATCTTATGCGATGTGCGTGCTTAACATACATCAAGTTGATACAACTATTCACGCTATACGCGAACTTCCATAATATATTTTCATATCAATAAAAACATAGATGACTCTAATCATTAGTTTTATTTGGATAAATTATGATTAAATATGTTTTTCGTTGTAGTATTTCCATCGCTTAATAAGTAGATATAACTGAGCTAACACTTAGTATCAAACGCATAAAATAAGGAGAGGTTAGTTTTGTATTTAAGATATCAACCCCTGCGTCAGGTATGTCACCGTAATATTTTATCAAAGTACATTATAATTTTATGTGTCAAAAGATCATTCTTGTTGTGACTATGTCTCTGATATTCAAAAAAGAGATTAATACCAGAACGGTTACACAATCTTAACACTTATCTCTCAATTTTACACAAAACATAAGTTAGTTATCATGCATAGGGTAATAAAAAAAGAATGAAAATTAGATACAGATAAGCGTTTATCAAAACACTGTTAATATTTTATGAGATAGTAGATAGATCTAGCGTAATCATTTAACTTATTTTATTTTTAGCAATGAGATCTTTATATATATCCTGAAAAATATAGTAGTATTGTTTCAATAAACGCTATATTTTCTTTACTAGTATCATAATACTGAAGTCTATTTGTTATCTCATCTAATCCTATAAGATTGGTAGTGCAGCCTAGTATAGAAGTA
This sequence comes from Candidatus Erwinia haradaeae, assembly GCF_900698935.1. Classification (GTDB taxonomy): domain Bacteria; phylum Pseudomonadota; class Gammaproteobacteria; order Enterobacterales; family Enterobacteriaceae; genus Erwinia_E; species Erwinia_E haradaeae_D. The sequence continues at coordinate 22,071 of NZ_LR217716.1, read as the reverse complement.
TAAGATATATAAAATACAAACCCGCTTTTTTTAGAAAGCTACAGGAACTTCTTACTTTATTTTGATCGTTTTATCAGCCAGACAGCATTCTGCTATCTGATAAAACCATTTATTAATTGTAGTAGCTAAGTTGTAGGACGTATTAATGAATTTCTTATAGATATTTTGACTTAAAATAAAAAAAAATAATCATGACTAAAGGGTTGCGACAGAGATGAAAAGTAATATGGTAGAGTACAGACAGGAAGGGAAATATTTCTCATGTGAGTATAAATATATATAAATGATGCGTCAGATCATATATCTGTAATGGTGTTTTATATCTATATTTTCTATAACTATTTCGCTCTGCTCATTGAGCATATTTCTTTTTTGTAGAAGATAATCTCCATACAGAGTACTATAGTAGTATCAGAATTTTTAATCTTGAACGCACTATAATATGGTATTATTAATCTAGCAACATTCTCTGAGTAGAGCTTTACGGCTCTTTCCAAGCATAATGATACAACTCAATTCCTGTCATCTTAATATAATGAAATGTGTATATACATACAATCTCTATTTAAGAGTAATAAAATTCATTACCTATAGATACGTAAAATCAGATCCTGCTGTTTAAATATTAAAGAAAATGTCTATGATTACGATCCATAAAATTCTAAGAGAGAAATTTAAAAAGCTAAAAATAAAGGTGATGCCCCACTGGATAAATTTATCTCCTTTTTAGAGATACCAAGTATATTGCTTTTTATTTTTTTAAACTAATATCTGCGCCCGCTCCATGTCTATTATCAACCAATCGCTATCCCAGCAATCTGCCTCTGAAGCAGTATTAGCAATAATAGAAACTGATACGATATGATTCTGAATGGTTCGCCAAGTCACTAGATCAGCTACAATGTGTGAATCGTTGTTCGTATAGTTCATAATAATTTTTATAAGTCCCAGCGGTACTAAGGCTATATCTATTTAAAATAACCATATCCTGTGTAGCATTTGCTAAATCTGTTGGTTTTTATATTATACTTTACCGCAATTACCTTGAATATTACGACCATTAGTATTCGCCGCCCCCACTACTTGAAACACAAGAGTTACATAAACCCTTTTTTCTATCACGCCTACTCAATGATCAATTATAAATCTTACTTCTACACTAGAAAGATCTACGGATATATCTGGTAAATTTTTGTATAAGTATGACAAGTTAGCAAGATTCATTAACCTGTATAGGATCCAAACCTCTGAAAATAAGAGCTGTATCAAGCTGATTCTGTTATAGAATTGCGCTGTGTGCATCAATGGGTCCAAAGCTTCATAAATTTATAAGAGACGAGATAGTAATAGCCATAGCGCTATGCATTTGATAACTGATTCGTATTGCCTATCTTGCAATATTAACGATTTTATATCCTTATCGGTTGCGACTTGTTTCCACGATATTGATTAAATGGTACGATTATTCAATTATTCTGCTGTATTAAAAATTGTTGCTCATCATAACAAAGACGCTTCGTACTGTATGTGCAGAACATTTGTTCGATTGGTTGATTCCAGATAAAGAACTCTTCCAAATTTTTCCTCAAGCACGCTCTGTTAACGTTATTTTTTATCCTTTAAAATTGATTCTTTAAAATATTCCGACAGTGATTCGCCAATATTGCAATAGTTCTTAAAATAAAAGATTTTAGAAATAGAAATATCATATATACAGATGATAATTATCGTAATTAATCTAGTATAAATAGCAGGCGGTCATTCCCATCACCGTAGTAGCAGTTAACATCAAATACGGTAAAAATTACTTTTTAATCAGTAATACAGGTAACTAAAAACGATGCAATTAGATAAGATTATAATTGAATAGCATTCATCATGCTTTATAGTTTTATTGAAAGGTCTAATTTTAATTATATCTATGTTATATCCTGATAGTTAGTCACAGAAAGCTATACGTTGTAATCATTTTTTAAATGAGAGACTAAATATTTTCTATTATGCAATCTTATGATGAAATGATGTATAATCAGGCTATCTCTTATGTATTGGGTATACGTGAATTTAAAACTATTTATATATTTTATAGATCAGTACTTTATAAAATATTGTACTTGTATGATTAACTCTGAACTAACTAAACCAATAAAAAGATAAATTATTATAGGAGCATGTTAAGTTTTTTAGATAGTTTACAAATAGAATTGTCTAGTGATAGAGATATTTGTATCGTGTATAGCTCCACGGTATAAAGAAAACATTATATGTTCAATCTTATTTGTTTGTTGGTATAAGAATATGAATATTTATGTGTTTTTATCGATCTTATAATACACTTCTAGAAGTGTGATTGAATGATAATGATAAGGCACACAAATTTTTTTTATTCACTATCTAGTATGATTTATATAATGTTATCTATGACAAAATAGCTATATACCCTAGACAGTCATATGGCATATTAATTATCTTTTACATTTTAAATGTAGTATCTAATGATTTAAGAATAATAACTTTTTAATGCATGCATAGTGTAAGATAATATCGGTAATCTACATATAGACATTGTATTAAGAAAAAGTAATAAGTCATCATTGTGCACTATTTTTTTCTAGAAAACACATAAATATTACTATATCATATATAATATTTTAATATATAATGTTTTGTAAGGCTTGGTTTAAATCATCACGTATGACTGCAGATTTTAAAAAGTGCCAGTGTAATATATATCAACGCCATTAAAATGTATTACCATTAAAAGATGTATTCTACATCGAACGGGAAAATGATATTTATCTCAATCCATACTTGTGACCGATACTACTTCATAGAATGTGAATTCTCTATCAGAATATGGCAGAACATTGTTAATGTCCGACCTTTAACATAACTAAATCTAACTTGTGGTACGACTTGTCGACACCTTACTGTTGTAATTATATAGCTTAAAATAATATTTATAACCTATATGCTAAAATATACACTGAAAGATAATTCTAATTTTTAGAACCTATGAATCTTCTACAAAGCGTTTTTAATTAATTAAATTAACATAATAGTGACAAAAACTATTTACATATTTATATTATTGATAATATGCTCTTCTACTTCTAGATCAACTCTTGAAAATACATAAATAATACCTATATTAATAATTAAATGGCTAATTGAATTTTTACTTTATGTATAAATTATAGGATAATACTATGGCTTATCGTTCTTTTTCTATCATACCGACATGGAGCAATCATCTTATTGCTGATCGCTTTACACAAATTGATAATCTTTTTAGCCGTATTACAGGTGAAGCACCTGTCAGTGATTCACCAATGTATAATCTACTCCAGAAAGATAAAGAACATTATGAAATGATAGTTAGCGTTCCAGGTTATACTGAAGATGAGCTAGATATTTCTGTACTCAATAATCAGTTAACGATTAAAGGCAATTTAAAAACGGAAAAAACAGAACACACTATAGAAAAAGATTCCATGACATGGTTACATCAAGGTTTTAAAAAACGAGAATTTGCTCTTAGTTTTAACCTAGAAAATAGGATTAGCATACAATGTGCTATATTAGATCATGGGTTATTAAAACTAGAATTTATCTATGATATTCCAGAACAAGAAAAACCAAAGAAAATTGCAATTTCTTCGGATAAAACAGTACAAAATATATTAGAGCATAACGTCAAATTTTAATATTTCTGCAATATAGCACCAATAAAATTGGTGCTATATTTAATTGTTTAGAAGATCCACTATATCAATGAGACAAAAATAAAAAAACAATGTAGTATATTTAATATATTATATAGCACGTGTATCAATATTAATTCAGATAATTTTATAGATATTCATGTTTTCACTATTCAATAAAGATTTGTATATGTTCATAAAATATGAGATCTTATCTTGATGATAAGGAAAAGCTCTACAACCATCATAGTATATGAAAAGTGAGGCTTTTAATTTTAGAGAGGCGATTTCTAGTCGATATATCCTAACGTTATTAATAGATATCATCATTGATTTAGTTATATATTTCACAATAGTGACATCAATACATTTATAAATTACTTTATGTTAAATTCACTGGAACATATAGATTCTTCGTTATGCTTAATCCAATAATTAGTGTCTTATCTTAAGATCACAGTCATAATACTCCATAGAGTATAATACGATTTATTCTTTATTGATTAAGTTAATTATTGTTATGGCTTGTGGTTACTTCAAAGAATTTTGATAAAAATTGATTTTGCATTAACTGTTAAAACTGCTGCAATGAGATTTCTATTCACAAATTTGTAGGAATGTAACGTAGTACTATCAGTGCTCCGCACTGACATGTCAGTGTAGAATATCATCTCAAAAACAATAGTATAAAGATCTTTTGTGATGGATTACGCATCTTAAAAATTTTAGTTATAGATTTAAATATACAAGCTAACCTAGTATAATTTTTATATTTTTAAATCTTGTGCATTTTCAGATGTTTCTACTACTAATCAAAATCACTGTTGACTAGTACTGAATTTCTGACCTGCATTAAGTTAATATATTTTTAAACAAAAAGTATTTTAAAAAATAGGTATCTCCATACCAGACTATAGTCTGACTATATCATAGTCCTATCTGTGTGTTACTCTAATATTCTAATATACTAAACATATTTTTTAATTTTTCTCTCAGTTGGTCATCTATAGCTATAGCATAGAAAATAATATGATTGCTATAAATTGTGAGAGTTCATAAATTGCTGAATTGAATATGTTATTCTGGTATAAAAAATCTCTGATCTGAGAAAATAAGCATAAAAATATTTATTATCATTAATGAATGATGCATATTTTCTTGGTGAAATGATCGGAGAGTCTCATCGTGTAACGGGATAATAAAAATAAATATTTATTTATTACTATCATAAATATTCACGTTGACTTTCAATATTAAAATAAAAAATACTTTCAATATGACAACAATGCTATACTTACACGTCGCTAACTCATTCTTTATATATTAATGTTTTTACCTGAGACTATTACGTATGATGAAAATCACATTCAACATCCACCTAGTTTTGTAGTTATATTAATCATTAGTCTAATACTGATTGACTTTTAAATTTAAGATTAATAGACCTTATTCTCTCTAGAGATAAGGAATCTATATCGTTATATCTCACATGGACGTCAGTAATCTTGACTAATGGGTAAATTAAATATTCAATATATTTTAATACACATTCATTCTATTGTTCCGTTGACTAAAATGTACATTACTATAAATCTTCATTAATCGCATCACGAATAATATACATTCTTTTTTATAGTTTACACTACTTAGTTATTATAAGTTTTCACTCAATTTTCTAAATTTTAATACCATATTAGAAATATTGTGCTCTTGATGTGTTTTATTGTGTTTTTTATAATAATTTATCACATAAAAATATATTTTATATATATCAATCATATTATATATATCCATGGTGATACGTATATAGATATTTTGATAGTATTACAGATTTATTACATTTATAAAAATATATTTAATATGGTTGATGTAATCCCATTATATGCTGTTAAAAAATTTAAATAAAATCGTACATGCATCCTCAATGCATTTATTTACACGTATAACTAATCATTAATACGAGGGACTAATATACGTTGCTTCTTTCCATAAACGATCAAATTCTTTCATGTACTTTTCAGCAATCTCTGATTGATGACGCAAATAAATCACATTTTCTGCATTACGGTTAGCAGCACTCTGTGTATAGTTAAAGGAACCAGTTTCTACTGAATAACCATCAATAATCATAAACTTATTATGCATAATCGCATATTTTTCATTTAATTTTACTGGAATCCGATGATTGGATAAATAAGTTGCTGCGGTATACCTGTTACTATTGGATTTCTTATCAGCTACCAAACGTACACTGACACCTCTACTTTGTGCGTCAAGTAAAGCTAATGCAATAGGTTTACTAGTAAAAGAATATGCAGCAATATCAATGGATTTTTTTGCTTCTGAAATGGCTAATAAAACAATCTGCTTAGCGCCTTCTCCTGGTGAGAATCCGATTTTTATATCCTCTATACTAGTACTAGCTAATAGCGGAAAAGAAGATGTTGTTATAAAAAATAATAAAATGATGATAAAACTTATTTTTATTTTTAATAATTTTGAATTCATAGTTGAAATACCTTTCTTAAGTAAGCATTTGTATGATTTTAGCAAAAACATTATTTTCTGTAGAACTGTATAATTCATAATTTTTATTATTTTTCATGCGATTATTATGCCTATAATTTCTTATAGAGTTATATGATACATACTATAAATAGTAAAGATAATGAATTGAGTAATTTTTAAAATTCAAGTGAAATGTATAACAAATAATTTTTACTGAGTATAGACTTTTCATACATATTTATAATAATTTTCCGTTTAATTTAAGAACAAATATAACATGAATTTTGGTATTTAAAGAGTTTATTACATATAATACAAATCACTTTTTTTCTTGTAAATCACGCTATCAATAATATATTTTAAATTTTAATAAATATAAAGCGCACCTTGCTAATAATATTTTTGTAAGAACCAAACTTTTCAAAATATCATCACAAATCCACTCAGCGCTCAGAGTATGCAGCGACTATAGAATATAAGAAATCTATAAAAAATAAAAGCATTTTTTCTAAAAAATAATTGAAGAAGTAATTGATATCCATAGGGGCAATAACGATTGCATCATAGTTTATATTAGCACATGTGTTCGCATAGAAGTCTTCTCCATTTATATCAAACTAAAAATTATTCTTTATTTTATTACTTTATGATGCTATTATTAAATTTGCATATGATATAAAATATGTATTTTACATTTTAGAAATTTAATTTTATATTTTCAGCATATTAATGCTATTTAATATCTTGAACGCATAAATAATTTTTGATCACTTATTTATTTTTAATAAATCTTAAAATTTAATTAATGTCACATATTACGTATTTTCAATACTGATTGATAAAATATAATTATAAAAATAAATGTGCATATAAAAATATATTGTTATCTTTAAGACTTCACTCATGTGGTTTTTTATTTTGATAAAGTAATTAACTATTGAACTATTTCATATAGTTATTAATAATATATAATTATAGATATTACATTATCATCCAACATAAAATTTAAGAGCAACATTCTGATTAATAATTATTAAATAACATCTGTTAAATTAAAATTGAAATTTAGAGATTTTTTGCGGTTACACCACAGTATATAAAATTTCGTTTTTGCAAAAATTCCTTTATAAGGTAAACTTTTTTATATTTTACAATCAAAATATATTTTTATACATTTTTACTATTAGGAGTGAAAATGAAATTTAAAAATCAATTTGCACCAGTTCCGAATAAACTTGGTTTATATCCTATAGTTGATTCCTTGTTGTGGTTAACAAGGATGCTAGAATCTGGAGTGACTACAATTCAGCTACGTTTAAAAGATAAATCAGAAGAGCAAGTAGGCTCAAATATTAAAGATGCGGTACTCTTAGGCCTGAACTATAGAGCTAAGATATTTATTAATGACTATTGGCAATTAGCTATTCGTTATAAAGCTTATGGTGTGCATCTAGGGCAAGAAGATATGAATAAAGCTAATCCTGATGCGATATGGCGTGCTGGTTTACGTTTAGGATTATCTACGCATAATGAAGAAGAATTATTACGTGCATTAAGTTGGAATCCCTCTTATATTGCCTTAGGACACATATTTTCTACTACTACTAAGAAGATGCCTTCTCAGCCTCAGGGATTAGCGAAATTAAAGAATGTAGCAAGTAAGTTAACCCATATACCTACGGTGGCGATCGGTGGCATCACTCTTGATCGAGTCGATAAAGTATTAGCTTGTGGGGTAGGGAGTATAGCAGTGGTAAGTGCTATTACCTCTGCAAAAGATTGGCGTGAAGCAACTTCCGGTCTGCAAAAGAAAATAGAAAATTTTCACAGTTATGTGAGATAAACCTTCAAAAAATTTTTATAACATATAAACAGTATTGATACTAGATTGTTATTGAATTTGATAACCATGCTCAGAACAATAAAAAAGTTCTTTTATTTGTAAGTTTAATGCATAATCGGTCTATTTACATCATTATCCTTAATTAAGTATTGCAACTATTTTAATTTATGCTTATTTTTGTAAATTTATTGTTTCGCCATACTTCAAATATAAAGTATTTAGATAAATTTTGCTATCTTATTAAAAAAATATATAGCAATATTTCTTTTTTTAAAACTATTATTTAATATATATAATTAAAATGAATAATTATGATGCATATTTTTTTTAGAAATCAGAAAATATTTCTATATTAATATTTTATATTCTGCTTTATCAAAAGAAATCTGTTGTGATATATTTTTGTATATAGCAATATATTGCTATATTAGATTAACTTTTTTAGTTTAATGTATTAACACTATAGAATAGTGTTATAAATAGCACAAATAGAAATATAAAAGAACTATTCATGCCTGTACTGAAAGCATTCTGCATCATTGGATATAGCTTAATATATATTTAGTATAAATATTGCTTTAAGAGATAAGCTTCTATGCTTTTTCTAAAAAAATAGCAATAAATTTAATGCAATGACAAAAAAGTCTTTTTTGTGCTGTAATATTTATGCACAATCTATTTGCTTTAAGGCTAACCATAAAAAATAACTTAGATATATTAGCAAAAATTTTGCTACCTTCTCGTATACATGCCTACTACTTTAAAATGTGAATAGTGATTATGTTGACCTTACATTATGTAAGATGATTATGGGTTTGCCTCATAATACAAATGAAATATAAAATGTTTTAGAGAACACACATCTATTAAATTACGCCAAAAAATAAGTACATTACTTGACTCATAAGAAATACATAGAGCACAACTTATATAGTAGTTAATAGACCTAAAAGGATGGTTTTAATTCCCACCATATTTACTTGAAATTAAAATACTAGATAATTTTTTTAGGAGCGGGCTCTGTCACAATCTTTACTTAGTTCTACATTGAACTGTAAAATGGTATACAGGTATAAATATGCATAAATCTCCTAGTAACGAGTACCTTTCGACACTCTAGAGGAGTTGATCTGGAAGATTTTCGTATAGATATACGGGTGTACATGTGTGAAATATAACTGAGCCTTACCTCAATGAGTGGTAAACCAAAGGATTTCCTATATGAAGAAGAGAAAAAACCAGTGTTCTTTATAACATATGTGCTAGTACACAAAGTCATAAATAGTTATTAAGCTCAATAAACGCATGCACTGACTTCATACATATTATATTGATAACTGACAGGACACTACACACTCCAAGACACGTCAAAATTCTATTAATAACAATAAATAGCGCCTTCATTCATATATAGGAAAGAATATAAACTTTGTAACATGATATCGATTTTTTACGCATCAAAAGATCATCGTATCACTTAGTTGCATTTAAGTGTATGTTCAAATGATTACTCTTAAATTCATTTAACCAGCAATCTCTACTAGACATATAACTATATCTTCTTATATCCATCATTTTGAAATTAGACTTCATCATTATAGAGCGAAATATTGCAGAAAAACTTTATACTCACATGAAAGATTCTATACTGACTTCTGCTATGGTAAAAACAGAGTAAAAATTAGTATACATACTAAATAAGGAGCAGATACTGTGATAAATTTGTTTACAAATCGTTACATTTGTAAGACTCACGCATCCATTCTGCATAACAGCTACATCTCTAATCGAGGCCACTCCTATCTATCAAAGACTAAAACAATCCATAGTCTAATAGTAGAACACCTGAAGTTAGAGGGATTTCATATCACCTGATTCAAAATAACCACAACAATATGTAGACGATCCATACCGGTATTTATACTTTTTTGTTGTCTTCTAACAATCGGTTAACGCTTAACTAGTATCGTTTCAAAAAGTGGATCGATGATAACTAAGCGATGTTTTATACATCATAAAAAATTGTCTTTAATGAAAGTTTTTAAAAAAACCATTTTTCAGCGTTGCGCTTTAACGTAAAATAGGATGAGCATCAGAATACAAGTTCCGTTCTGATTGAGTGTGAAATGCTAATAATAAAGCATTATACACTGAATCATACACCTGTTAATCATTCACTCCAGTGACTAGGGAGCAGAAGGTGCTCAAGATACAATTGAGGGTCCCGATCATATCCTCTGCATATAATTTAGGGGAATATTACTGCGTAGTGAAAAAATTATCATGAAGCATTCTCTTATATTTAAAGGTTATGCCCTATTAATATTGCACAAAATTGAGATTATCTACCATTTGATATTAGCACTGTGTTGATCAGTTAGTTCAGTGATGATATATGATATTGCTTGCAAGCACATTTTGTCTGCGAGAGCACATCTTATTTTTATTCAATAAAAAAGAAATTAAAGAGGAATTGATTATACTGATAAATTTCCGTTTTACATTGCTACTCTAGCTACAGCACATCCTCTAGCAAAAACCTATAGTGATCCATATTTCAAGAAGATTTTTTTATTCCATGTTCGCTTAGAGGATGAATGTAGATGAAGTGCTAGGGAGGCACGCATGCTTATCATAATATTGCACTACCGCAAAAATATTGATAAAGTACGTACTGCTATTTTATAGGAATAATCTAGAATGTTTTCTATACAAAATCATTAATATGTCCTAACTATAGTGAACGTTCAATCGTGAGAACTATAAAATTGTGAAACTACTGTACAATCGTCAAGTACGACGCATAGCAGAAACACGTCATCGTATGCATCTGCAGTTATCTATCATAATAGATAACGCTTATATAATAGTTTAAAAAAGAAGGACCCTCTAACAAGGATGGATCAATCTTTATCAGAGATTATTATAATGGTATTACTTACCTATTACGAATTTTCAATAATTAATATGTGATGATGAGTATTTTTAAGCTGAAAGACTATGTGTTGTATCCGTTTATGCTTAAAATATAGGATAAGTTTTGCCTGAGGAATAAATGCAAAATACACTCTATCAATACTCTTCCATGCATCCATTAATTTCTAGGATGTCTACATCGTGATAGAGCAAACTGCACAAGCATATTTTCTAGGAATGCTATCTATCCTTGTCTGAGTTATATCTTTCTTGCATCGTCTAGATGATATCATCTAATCCTATAATTTTAACAACACTCTAGCAGTTATCTAAAAAGGGCTTGATTTCAAGAACAACCATTATAAAATATATTACTCTAAATTATGCAAAAGATAAGGCCGCTATCACGTATCACTTGATTATTTATTTAGTGATCGTCATCTCCTCAGCACCTCAATAAGAGGTTCATTATATCACGTGCACTTACTGAGAAATAGTCATGATATCTCTATAAAGAAAACTTCTACTTCTAACAAAAAGTTGAGAAACATGCTAAATGATCAGGATTTTTGACGTTATATCGACTAATTTCTACGAAATGAGATAGGCGCTATGAGTCAACAAACTATATAATCTACACAGTGTCATGATGTGACTAGAAGGCTTAGATTAACCATTGACCAGCGCACTCTATCTAACCAAATCTGGTATGGATGTGATAATTCTAGCGGATGATAATGGCTGCCATATTATCTCTAATCTACAGTGCTCAACCTTCCATCAAACTAATGAAATCGACCAATTAAAATCAGAGATAGCCACAAAAGCGTCACCTGCCTACATTAAATCCCCATATATAAGCTATATATCGTTATTTTATAGACTAAAGAGGTTTTTCTCGATTAAAAAATTTATGATGCGGATATCGTTTAGATGGCAGCGATAATATGCTTATTAGCCACAATATTAATGCGGCCTGCGTTCGATATATACAACACTAATTCACGTTAGCACAGTGGGTTGTTATGGTCAACAAATATTTCTTATTAACCCCCTTGGAAATGCGGTTTGTACACGTTTCGTTTCCTTTTACCTATGAGGCGCAGCGTAATTATCGTAATTCTAGAACACTAAAGCCCTTAGTGGGAGCCATAGATAGCCTGCAGGCCTTGGAGGTGATTAAAATCATATGTAGCATATTGACATCATCTACTGAGAAACTTTGTCTATTTGAGAGAATCTCACTAGAGTGGTAAGTATTGACGCTGAACTGGAAGTCTTCTTTTACGATATAGACAAAGTCTGTAGAGCAAAAAAGCCTTTGTCCCTTTCCGGTATACAATTAAAGATAACTAATATGATGAAAATGACTTTTAGTGATCTTCAAGTAGACACTTCGCATTTTCTAGCTATAGATGCTGTTCTATGCTCAGAAATGTTATAAAATTATCTTAGATACCACCCCTGCATTTAATTCTACTATTGTACCACGATAATTCTAGAAGAAGTATCAGGTGGGGGATGGTGACAATATTCTTTGATTTCCAGCTATCGCTAAAGGTGAAATAATATTTCCCGTTGCTCATATCCCTATTAGTGACGATTATTTACTGGTATTGGTACATTTGCTAATATATATGTAATATTACAAGCTGTTTCTATCTCTGGAAGCACATCAGTCACATTAGCGATACGTCCAATCAACCTTAATGAGAATGGTGAGAACGTCTAATTAGTAAGACTCTGTAGAAATAAAGCCCTACTACTTCCGAATACCTCCGGTGTGCAAACTGGTGAAGACACTCTATTCGCAGTAAGAACTACACGAGAGGCGTTAGAGATAAATTGGATAAAACTTAACATCCACCCAGACATACAGGATTTATTGCCTGACTTAATAGAGACACTACAAGCTGTGAAATACATTGTAATAGAAAGATTTATAGTCCTGCTTTATTGTAGTGCCAACTCTGTTCTATGCCTGAGGCTTACAAAAGTAGGTTTTTGCAGCAGTAATATATCTAGGGTATCTCATAGGTTCACAGCAAGAACTTAAAACCCATTATTTCTTATACATCATTATTGAACCAGCCAAAATCTAAGTTATAAGAGATGCTGGTGTTGATGCACAAAGTCAGGCACTAGATAGATCAAGAATGAGAGTAGATACGATTCTTGTACATACTGCCATTGCTGTTACACAAGATATAATTGCAATGGCAAAGGCTCGTCGGAGCACTAGAGATAAGTAGATAGCTAGAAAGACAGGATTAAAATAATCTTCTCGAAAAGCAATGTCGACTAATTCGCTTACAAATTTTTTATCTTCGCAATCGATATCTAAAGAGGTCTAATTCAGATGTTTTCTGAGCACTGGAGAAAATACACTGGGATAATATTAGCTGATTGATCTGTAATAAAATTAGATAGGATGTTAAAAAAATCGCTAACCATGAAAAAACCTAGTCTATAGGAGATGGTAGATCTACGGTCGCTAGTAGGCGGGCAACATTTAAAGTTTCTGACATACAAAGATCGAGTTCTCACCAATCAACGCTTAATCATATTATTAATTTTTACTTACCATTTCATCTCTCTAATTTTTACTCCGATAACTTCATATATGATAGTTTTTAGATGAATCATCGTATACGTATAACAGTCCTGGAGAAGAAAGAAATCATTCAAAAATGTAAAGCAATGAGAAACAAAAGTATTCGCCATTTATTACTGGAAACTGGCAAATATAAAACTAAAGTTGATATGGAGTATTTCCGGTGCTATGTACTATTAGTGCCCATATATCACAGCTTTTTTATGATGGAAATGCAGCCACTATCATAAAAACATACGTGGAATTAAAAAGCATATGGTCTAGACAGTGTGTTAGTATATCGGGAGATATATCATGCTTGAAACTATGGCCGCCATGACTTTTCTGGTCACAAACAACATTTTTGATTGTAAGTAGCAACCCCCTAATCGTCTTGTTCGTTTTTGGATAAATAAAATTAGATTAGATAGACTGACCGGATTATCCGATAACTGTCATACAAATTACTATATATTGACTTAGTATTTACTATGTTTTCGTTAAATTTTTTGAAAAAGTCATTTTGTGTTATTCTTTGCACACTTAGGTCCGTGTGTAGGTGACGGGGTAATGCCTTATCTCTAATAGATGAAGTACAACTTCTAAAAGTCATGTATGCTTTTGACTATTAGTCCTGCCGGTAAAAATTTTCCTTATCGGCTTGAGAATCACGCTATTTTCGTGACCATATAGTGTCTATTTTCGTTAACAGTATTATTACAGACTTGAAAATTCGACTCAGAGGCTGTTCTCAGAAATCAATAGCACTAAAGTTATTCGTAGTATATAAGAACCAGTCTCCACAAGAGGTAGCTAGAATACTGCAACTAGCTGGATTACAGCTTGTATAGGCAATTAAGATTTGTATATTAGACGTGCTCTATGCGATAAGTGGAAAATTGATAGTAAACACTACATCCTTGAAAAAAATTCAGTAACCTAACTTCTCTACTTTCTGATTAATTATATGTCAGTTAATAGCATGATGAACAATATCATTATCACACGCATCACTTTAGATATTTTTGCAAAATACATGATACATAAATTACATGTAAAATTTAATTTCGTAGACACTTTTTTTATAAACAGAGCGATAAAAAAAGTACTTTAGTGAAAATGTCATAAATATGATGCAATCTTTTACATCATATGTGGTTATAAAAGCCGATTTAGTTATTTTAATTTTTAGCCCTGAAAATACAAGTAAATTATTCAACCTCCACAGTATATTGCAGGTGCTCCCTATCCACACATGGTACGAATGACTCGCTCCAAGCATTTAGTATAGTACTTTAGATCTATTCTTAGACTATTTTTATGGTATAAAACACAAACCAAGACCCTCTTGGTGTGATATTATTGATGTTTATCCTACTATGTGTTTTGTCGCCTATATAATAGTTATGGATCTTATCTATTGGAGTTTAGTATACGAATTCAATAATATTTTTATACTCATAGATGTAGTAAATGCTACATTATATTTGCTATTTTTTTTCTTATGATGGGTTTGTTGTGTAAGACACAATAATAGAATATGCTATTCCTTGGATAGTTCTTGATCCGGTGATGATAACTCAAAATAGAATAGATGATTGGATAAAGATGCAACAGTCTTCAGGAGGGAGATATTGTTATTATCATGAGTGTTCATACTCGCTCCTAACTTGTAGGAAGTTGCGGTACTGCTTGGTTGTAACATAGCACAAAATGCAGTCAAAATATGCCAGAAACAGGCAAAATCCTAGACTTAGGCTGTAAGGCGATTGTGAGGCAAGAAGGTCGCGCATCTGGATTATTGAGTTCTGACTGGCTGTTTCTCTTAACCAAAAATGACTTTATTCTGCTATAAGATTAAAAAACTCTTCGTATTTACGGTGCTAGAATGCCCCCCCTCGGCTGTTTTAGCCGCGTAACGTCTGTATGATGAAGATTGATCGCAAACATTAAAATTTTCTCAAAAAATGATTATATCAAGTACTAAGTGATAAAAGTAATTTATCTGTTGGCAAAAGCATGGGACTTGTTCACCATTTTATAAACGGTAGTGATGTCATACCCTATTTATAACAACATAATTAACAGGCTATATGTTACAATTAGTGTAGATTACAACATGTTGTGTATCATTTTTCACCCTAACTCCATCACTGCGGATTTTTTGCCTCGTGAGCTTTAAAATCACAATATTAATGGTTACTTGTTAATATAACACCAGAAGATTATGACAATCTTATACCATTTACTAGGTACACAATAAAGATACTAATAAATATTGCATGCGCTATGCCATAGGGGATATAATCATCTGCTTAAATGAAGCAAGGGATGCTACAACATCTTTGGGCCCCTCTACGTTTTAGATATAATTTCATGTACTTATAAAGTATAACTCTGTTATCTTTTTAAACTACATAAGAAGGTTGCTTTATAACTATTTTTTATAGAAATATGATGGGGCCTCCAAAGTGTACACTTCTCTAATTCTTCAACTATTTCTCCTGTTTTCAATTTTACTGCAATTCACCGCTATGCATCATAGAGAACAGAAAACATAAAAAACTGCATGCCATATACAACCGAGAGAATATAACAGAAAGATTTAACTTGTTGACACGATCAGCTGTGTTTTTCTTGAATGATGTGCTATGAAAAACACCACACTAAATAATCAAAGCATTGTAAATACACACAATGAACTAATTTATCTTTCTAGGATGCCTGATACAGAAGAAAAGACAGCACAGATAATAATCATTATCTCTTGTAATATAAAAAATAGAAATTGTGTTTTTGTAAGCTCCATTCTAGTATCTTAGTTTGTTAGAGTTGTACAATCTTTCCTGCTTAGCTTCTACTACAGTAGCTAAGAAATAAGGTTCTTGGTATACAGTAAAGCGTTTTGATAAACGCACAGATAACTAATATATATGATATAAACATCCTCCAATTACACATTCAAGCTTCTCTTACTACAGAATAGAAGATCTATCATAGACGATTCTTTTATTGACAATTATCAAGGAATGTTAAATATTCATTGTCTTTTCTTCTTCAGATATATATCTAGAACGCTTACACCCGTTAATAGAAAGTTAATTGGCAAGCATGCACATATCTGATTCTCTTTAACTATATAAGCAACCACATTCTTAAAGTTCATATGAATCACATGATACTCATACTGTAATGTGTGCTTCATGACTATAACTCAGAGCATAACTAACAACTATATACTACAAGTGCAATTACTAAATTATTAACTATTAACGATATAACACACTATAAAAACATAGTTTCAAAAATTGAGTGATATCAATAAATATTGAATGTACAATCATAGTATATATGACTATACATCTTGATGCCTCTGCTAATTGTTATAAAGTTAATCCAGCTATAGTAGCCGATAATAGACTGACTAGTGTTGAACTATATAAAAGCTTTAAACCAAAGCGAGAAACGACATTACCTTGCTGTTCGTTCAACCCCTTAATAGAACCTGTAACAATCCCAATAGATGAAAAATTAGCAAATGATACTAAAAAAACTGATAATATTCCTTCAGAACGAGTTGATAGTGTGCTGCAAATTTTTTGTAAATCAATCATTGCGACAAATTCATTAGATACTAGTTTGGTTGCCATGATGCTGCCTACCTGCAAAGCCTCATGACTCGGTATACCAATTACCCACGCCAGTGGGAAAAATATATAGCCTAAAATACCTTGAAAACTAATACCAAAAATACTCTCAAATAAAGCATTAATGCCAGAAATTAACGCAATAAAACCAATGAGCATAGCAGCAACGATTACAATTACCTTGAATCCAGTTAGAATGTATTCGCTAAGCATTTCAAAAAAACTTACTCTGCTATAATCACTTTTTAAGTTGAGATCGTCTTTATTATCCACATGGTATGGATTCATCAAAGATAAAACAACAAAAGTACTAAAAATATTGAGTATTAATGCTGTCACTACATATTTTGGCTGTAATAACGTCATATAAGCACCAACTATGGACATAGATACTGTAGACATGGCCGTGACCGCCATCGTATATAGTCTCCATTCTGGAATTTGACTTAGAATATCCTTATAAATAATAAAATTTTCTGATTGTCCAAGCATTAGCGAACTTACTGCATTAAAAGATTCTAATTTACCCATTCCATTAATCTTCGATAAGACAGTTCCGATTAAACGAATAATAAATGGTAAAATATAAAAATGTTGCAAAATACCTATCAATGCTGAGATAAATACAATAGGACATAAGATGTTTAGCCAAAAAAATGCCAGACCTTTGTCACTCATATTCCCAAAGACAAAATTAGTGCCATGTGCCGCATATTTTAGTAATTGTTCAAAAAATACCGAAAATCCTGTAATCACATGTAACCCAGTTTCTGAATGCAGAAAGAAGCATGCAAGCATTACTTCAATCACTAGTAAATGGATAATATAGGGGATGCGGATTGCTTTATGATTACGACCGACCAACAAAGCTAGTACGATAATCATAATAAGTCCTAATGAAAAATGTAGAATTTGGGACATATATATATTCTACCATCAAGGGGTATGTTTGTGATATCTGCTATCTCTTTGATAGATGCACTACAAACAAAAAATCAGGAGGAGATAAAATTCTCTGGCTGATCTAGAGAAGTAGAAACAACATCTATTAATGTCATCAGCGCTTCTTCAGAAATAATGTATGGTGGTATCAAGTAAATGAGATTCCTAAAAGGACGAATCCAGACACCGTGCTTAACAAACCAATGTTGTATCTGTGATACATTTACTGGCTGCACTATTTCTACTACTCCAATAGCACCTAGTACCCGCACATCTCGAACTTTAGGATGAGAAACCAAGGGTCTTAATCCGGAATTAAGATGTGTGGAAATTTTTTCTACACACTGACACCAACTATTATTCTCTAGTAATGACAAACTAGCGTTAGCGGCTGCACAAGCTAATGGATTAGCCATGAATGTTGGTCCATGCATAAAACAACCCGCTTTGCTATTACTAATCATGTCTGCTATATGACGAAAGGTTAGCGTAGCGGAGAGAGTCATCATACCGCCTGTTAACGCTTTTCCAAGACAAAGTATATCTGGAGTGATGTTCGCATGATTACATGCTAACCATTTTCCAGTACGTCCAAAACCAGTTGCTATTTCATCTGCAATGAATAATATCTCATATTCGTCACATAACATCCGTATTAAACGCAGATACTCGGGATGATAAAATCGCATTCCGCCAACACCTTGCACAATTGGTTCTAAAATTACTGCTGCTATATTTATGTGATGCTCAGAAAAAAATTGAAAAAACGACGTCTCATCACCTTTTTCCCAATTTTCTTCAAAACGACGCGTAGGAGCGTTGAGAAATCGATTAGACGGCAGATAATTTCTATAAATACTATGCATAGAGTTTTCAGGGTCACCAACTGCCATTGCCCCATAGGTATCTCCGTGATATCCTTGACGTAAAGCTAATATTTCGTAACGGGGATTCCCTCTTGCTTGCCAATATTGTAGTGCCATTTTAATTGCTATTTCTACCGCAACTGAACCAGAATCTGCTAGAAACACACACTCTAAACCAGCTGGCGTAGTGCTTACTAATCTACGACATAATTCCACTGCAGGCGGATGAATAATACCACCGAACATTACGTGTGACATGCGGCTTATTTGAGCGTTCATAGCTTGGTTAATCATTGGATGATTGTAACCATGTATCGCTGCCCACCAAGAAGACATGCCATCTATTAATCGACGACCATCTCTAAGAGTTAACTCGTATCCATCAGCAGAAACCACTGGATAAGTTGGCAATGGATGAGTCATTGATGTATACGGATGCCATATATGCCGTTTATCAAAATCCAAATCATCATTTTGCATGAAAGTATTCTTTAACATATAAGATTTACCAAACCTGTATCGAATAATGCTCTGTTAAATGAAATTGAAATATATTGCAAAAAGTGTAACTGTAAAAATCAATACTTATACATATCTATTTTTTTAAAATACTATGTAAACAAGTATTATGAAAATCTCTCCATTCTAGAAAATGAAGAAAAACACAGCATGATTGAATTATATTTATTGTAGCTTACTCCTTCTTTAAAGCTCAGAAAACAGATTATCCATATTGTGAACCTAGTAAAAATGTAATATGAGTATATTGCTTTTCATTGACAACAGAATTTTAGTTGGAAGACAGGAAATTCTATCTATACTACACATCTTATCAGTGCACATTTTATAGCATAGGAATAGAAAATAAGCGACTCGTGTATCTACAATCAGTTTTTGATACTTCTAGGCAGAATACGACACCAGTTTAACATGGTTTTACATAGAAGCTTTTGAGAAAAATCCATATACATTGTGAGATATTTCTGTTAAAAGCAATAATAAAGCATGTGAAGGAAATTGGACCTACAACGTGTTGAATGATCAAAGAGTATATTTTGTTACTAAACTATGAAAGAGATCAGATACACTATCTTTTATCTTCACTAGTTTAGCAATAGACATTTTGCATAAATTCCTGTAGCTAAATGTTGGTTCAAATAAATAAAAATAAGTAAGATATAATCAGCAGAGAGAATGATTTAACCAGCTAGATAGGCAAGGTAGTTATAATGATATAATTAGCAATATATAAGCATAATTTACTGGTAATATACTATGCATGTAATGGTGTGTGATACACAAACATTTTCTGCACTTTTATGAAAAATAAAGCCTAGAGACATGTGGTCAAAACATACGGAACAATTCTGTAAAGGCAGCCTATTTTTCAATACTAGAAAATTTAAAAACATAGTATGATTGATCTAATTTTTAATCTTAAGAGAAGCTCTATACCTTCTTACTGAATATTATATATTCAAATATAATTGCTATTATTCTACTATTATTAGATACATATTAATTATTTGCTACATCAGTCAGAATGTACAATTTGTCTTTATCATGCCATTCAAGAGAGATATTCTCATATCTCCATATTAAGATATGAATAGTTTTAGAGATTGAAAGCTTAATTATATCTCTATCTGGCTCTATACAAAATATTGACACTCTTTCCTGTTTTATAACTGAAATTTTAGCCCTCTACTGCTCAATGAATAGTATAAAAATACTGATACGAGATGATTTTGAGTTCGTGATCTAGCAACTTGGTTGATTAAGTATATTAATTACTTTCTTTCTAGTTTACAATAATTGCTATTAGGTTCTCGTGGTTTAATGTTACACCTAATTTAAAATTATAATCTCTTATGTCATATATGTCATATTTTCTAGATCTGTAGGTTTTGATGTTGTAATTTTCCACGATTATCTTGAATGATACAATTATCAGTACGTGTCACCTGGCGCACTATGTAGAAGATGGTAATTAATATTTTCTTTTTATACATAGATTACTGATGGATTACGGTTTAAATCCTCCTTCTGCAGATATGCGTATATGTTTAGCAAGTTCTTGTATAGATTTAAGTAAGTCAGTCAAATTTGTGATCTCGAAATAGAGATGTCCATGAAAACAAGATCTATATCTAGCTTAGATTTGATTTGTATCGTATAGAGGGTGCATATCTCAACCCCTCAATCATACAACAAAATATCTTATTAGTCATATTTATTACATGATAAATTGAATTATAGATAGATACTATTTAGAGTATCAGCGATTTCTACAGCTGATAATTTATTTATTGTGTTGATTTTAGTAAAGGAAATCCGTATAGATTTAATCTATAGAGTATCTTGTTAGATATATAATAATATACCATATCAGATTCAGTAAAAAATATCATTTTTAACTAGTCAATAGGATAATTGAAGGTAATAAAATTAGTGTATGCAATAATTTCATAGTATTTATGATACTTTGTTTTCTTTCTTTCAATACTGAATGGTTATAGTAGATAATATTAAAATATTATTTTTTGCATCTATTATCAATCATATACTGATTGTTTATTTTAAACAATTTTATTGTGACAATATTCACCATGACGGTTATTATTAATATAGGCTATAGGTTTAAGACGCTTTATTGATTTTATGAGTAACCACTGATTTTATATTGCACCTTTATTTTTAATAATAACTAAATCATCTAATCAAAAATAAACTAAATATATTTTCAGAGAAATTAAATATAAAACTATCTAGTGATAGATATGCTTTATAAAATATCATATTTTTAAAAAAATATCTTTAGTTTTATATGATATTATATCATCATTTTTAATTTTCTCAATTACATAATTAGTAGTAATATTACTTATATTTTTTTACAGTAATATTGAAAATATTTTTATGAATATAATTATCTTTTATTTACTTCTAGTATGGCAATGATAGTATAAATTTTCCATCTAGATTTGATGGTATCTTTTTTAACAAAATTACTTTATTTAGAATTATATATCTAGAATTATTATAATATTAA